>JAKABC010000084.1 GCA_021802025.1 Actinomycetes bacterium | reverse complement strand
GGTCTCGTAGGTGACGCGGTGGCCGAGGTCGGCCGCCAGGCGCGCCACGCTCGCCTGGGTGATCCCCCTTAGGGCCCCGGCCTCGCTGGGCGGGGGTGTGAGGAGCAGGCCGTCGCGCACGATGAAGAGGTTCTCCCCCGTGCACTCGCTGATGCGCCCGTCGGTCCCGAGCATGATCGCCTCGTCGTAGCCGGCCTTGATCGCCTCGGCCTTGGCGAGCGAGGAGTTGACGTAGCCCCCGACGGTCTTCGAGGCCGTGGGCATGGAGTTGGGGTGGTGGCGCACCCACGAGGAGATCTTCATCCGCACACCCTGGGCGGCGCCCTCGTCGCCGAGGTAGGCCCCCCACGGCCAGGCGGCGATCGCCACGTTGACCGGCGCGGGCAGGGGGTTCACCCCCATCTCGCCGTAGCCGAGGTAGACGAGGGGCCGGATGTAGCAGCCCTCGGTCAGCCCGTTCACCCGCACGACCTCCTTCGCGGCGTCACAGAGCTCGTCGAGGGTGTAGGTCACGTCGATCATCAGGATCTTGCAGCTGGCCAGAAGGCGCGCCATGTGGTCGCGCAGGCGAAAGACCGCCGGGCCGCCCGGCGTGGGGTAGGCCCGGATGCCCTCGAAGGCGCCCGTGCCGTAGTGCAGGGTGTGAGTGAGCACGTGGGTCGTGGCGTCGCGCCAGTCGACGAGCGTGCCGTCCATCCAGATCTTCGAGGTCTCCGGTATCGCCATTACACCCTCTCTAGGAGCCGCGCCGTGACCCCGGCCGTGCCGAGGGCGGCGGGGTCGCCGTCAAAGTCTGCCACCGCCGCGGTGACCCGCCCCGCGGCCGCCTCCTCGCCCAGGTGCTCGAGCATCAGGGCCGCCGAGGAGACCGCCGCCAGCGGGTTGGCTCGCCCGGTCCCGGCGATGTCGTGGGCCGCCCCGTGCACGGGCTCGAAGAGCGAGGGCCCGGTGCGCGCGGGGTTCAGGTTGGCGCTGGCGGCGAAGCCGATCCCGCCCGCGACGGCCCCGGCGAGGTCCGAGAGGATGTCGCCGAAGAGGTTGTCGGTGACGATCACGCCGTAGCGCGCCGGATCCTCCACCAGGTAGATGCAGGCCGCGTCCACGTGGTGGTAGTCGACCGCGACCCCCGGGTAGTCGACCGCGACCTCGTTCACCACCCGCTGCCACAGGTCGCCGGCGAAGGTGAGGACGTTGGTCTTGTGCACGAGGGTCACGTGGGGCTCCGCCTGGCGCGACGCGCGCTCGAAGGCGTAGCGCACGCAGCGCTCGACGCCGAAGCGGGTGTTGACCGAGCCCTGGGTGGCCACCTCGTGGGCCGTGCCCGCACGGAGCCGTCCGCCCTCACCGGCGTAGGGACCCTCGGTGTTCTCGCGCACGATGGCGAAGCGGCACCCCGCGGCCAGCGACCCGGGCACCCCCACGAAGGGCCGGTAGTTGACGTAGAGGTCGAGCTCGAAGCGCAGGCGCAACAAGAGGCCCCGCTCCAAGACGCCCGGGGCGACCCGGGCGTCGCCGATCTTGGGACCGACCGCACCGAGCAGGATCGCGTCGAATCCGCGCAACGCGGCGAGGGTCGCGTCGTCGAGCACCGTCCCGTCGCGCAGGTAGCGGGCGGCCCCCAGGTCGAAGTCGGTCGTCTCGAGCGCCACCCCGGCGGCCCGCACGACCTCGAGGGCGGCCGAGGTCACCTCCGGCCCGATGCCGTCACCGCCGATGACGGCGACGCGATGGGTGGTGCGGGGCGCGGGCTCGACCATCGGTCCATTCTGGTCGAGCCCGCTGACCGGGGCAAACTCGGGTCCGTCGGGAAGGTCGCCGGTAGAATGGCCTTTCCACCAGTTGAGGTAGCCATGTCCGACTCCGTCCACCGCATAACCCGAGAGACCCTCGAGAAGCTCACGGCCGAGTACGACCACCTCACGACGATCGGGCGCACCGAGATCGCCCGGGTCATCGAGGCGGCCCGCGCCCTGGGCGACCTGTCGGAGAACGGCGACTACCACGCCGCCAAGGACGCTCAGGGCAAGATGGAGGCCCGCATCCGCCAGATCGACCAGGTGATCCGCAACCACGAGATCGTCGAGCGCGACGAGAACGCCGGGGTCGTCCAGCACGCCTCGATCGTGTCGGTGATCTACGAGGGCGACGGCGACGACGAGGCCCAGGAGTTCTTCATCGGCTCGATCGAAGAGCGCACCGAAGGGGTGCCGGTGGCCTCGCCCTCCTCGCCGCTGGGCCAGGCCCTGTTGGGCCACGGCGTCGGCGACACCGTGGAGTACGAGGCCCCCTCGGGCACGCTACGCGTGCGCGTCGCCGGGATCCGCTAGGTGGCCGGGCGCACCCTCTACGACAAGATCTTCGACGAGCACGTCGTGGCCGCCCCCGAGGGCGAGCCGACCCTGCTCTACGTCGACCTCCACCTGGTCCACGAGGTCACGAGCCCCCAGGCCTTCGACGGGCTGCGCCTGAACGGCCGGCGGGTGCGCCGGCCCGAGCGGACCCTGGCCACGGCCGACCACAACGTCCCCACCGACCCCCCCTCGGTCCCGGTCGCCGACCCGGTCTCGCGCCGCCAGCTCGAGGTGCTCGAGGAGAACTGCGCCGAGTTCGGGGTCACGCTCTTTCCCCGCGGCGACGCCAACCAGGGCATCGTCCACGTGATCGGCCCCGAGCTCGGGGTCTCCCAGCCCGGGATGACGATCGTCTGTGGCGACTCGCACACCTCGACCCACGGCGCCCTCGCCGCGCTGGCCTTCGGCATCGGCACGAGCGAGGTCGAGCACGTCCTGGCGACCCAGACGATCCCCCAGCAGCGCGCCCGCACGATGGCCGTGACCGTCGAGGGTCGCCTCGCGGCCGGGGTGAGCGCGAAGGACCTGGTGCTCGCGATCATCGGGCGCCTCGGCACCGGCGGGGGCGCGGGACACGTCATCGAGTACCGGGGCGAGGCGATCCGGGCCCTCTCGATGGAGGGGCGCATGACGGTGTGCAACATGTCGATCGAGGCCGGCGCGCGCGCCGGACTGATCGCGGTCGACGAGACGACGATCGAGTACCTGCGCGGTCGCCCGGGCGTGCCCGAGGGTCCCGCCTTCGACGAGGCGGCCGAGCGCTGGCGGAGCTTCGTCTCCGACGCCGACGCCGTCTTTGACGCCGAGGTCGTGATCGACGCGAGCACCCTGTCGCCCCGGGTGACCTGGGGCACGAACCCCGCCCAGGTCGTCCCCCTCGACGGCGTCGTGCCCTCGCCCGAGGACGCCGGCTCGCCCGAGGAGCGCGACGCGATCGAGCGGGCGCTCGCCTACATGGGCCTCACCCCGGGCACGCCGCTGCGCGAGGTGGGCGTGGACGTCGTGTTCATCGGCTCGTGCACCAACTCGCGCCTCGAGGACCTGCGCGCGGCCGCGGCCGTGGTCGCGGGACGGCGGGTCGCCCCGGGCGTGCGGGCCCTCGTCGTACCGGGCTCGCACCGGGTCAAGGCGGCGGCCGAAGCCGAGGGTCTCGACCGGGTCTTCGTCGCGGCCGGCTTCGAGTGGCGCGAACCCGGGTGCTCGATGTGCCTGGGCATGAACCCCGACCAGCTGAAGCCGGGCCAGCGCTGCGCGTCGACCTCGAACCGCAACTTCGAGGGGCGCCAGGGGCGCGGCGGGCGCACCCACCTGGTCTCACCGGCCGTCGCGGCCGCCACCGCGGTCGCCGGGCGCTTCGCCGCCCCCGCCGAGGTGGCCCCGTGAGGCCGGTGCGCGTCGTCGAGGGCCGGGCCGTCCCGCTCGGGCGCAACGACGTCGACACCGACCAGATCATCCCCAGCGAGTGGCTCAAGCGCGTCGAGCGCACCGGATTCGGCCGCGGGCTCTTCAGCGAGTGGCGCGACGACCCCGACTTCGTGCTGAATCGCCCCGAGTACGCCGGCGCCACCATCCTGCTCGGCGCCGAGCGCTTCGGCACCGGCTCCTCGCGCGAGCACGCGGTCTGGGCGCTGCTCGACTACGGCTTCGGCGCGGTCGTGGCCTCGAGCTTCGGCGACATCTTCGCCAACAACGCCGCCAAGCAGGGACTCCTGATCGTGCGCCTCGAGCCCGCCGCGCTCTCCGAGCTGGTGGCCCTGGTCGTGGCCGACCCCGCCCGCCTCGTCGCGATCGACGTCGAGCGCCTCGTGGTCGAGGTCCCCGACGCCGGGTGGCGCCACGCCTTCGCCCTCGACGCGATGACCCGCGAGCGCCTCCTCCAGGGCTGGGACGACATCGGGCTCAGCCTGCGCCACGAGGCCGAGATCGCCCACTACGAGTCCCGCCTCGCCGCCGAGACGCCGGTGGCGCGCCTGGCGGCGCGCTAGCGGCGCCGGTTGGCCGCCGAGACCACCGCCTCGAGCGAGGCGTCGAGGATCGACGAGCTCATCCCCACGCCCCACCACGTGGTGCCGTCCTCGCCCTCGGCCTCGACGTAGGCGACGGCCGAGGCGCCCGAGCCCGCCGTGAGGGCGTGCTCGTGGTAGTCGCGCACGCTAAAACGCACCCCGACCTCGTCGGCCAGGCCGGCCATGAGGGCGTCGATGGGACCGTTGCCCTCACCCTTGACGGTGACGTGCTCGCCGTCGACGAGGAGCTGGGCGACGACGAGCGTGCGGCGCGCGTCGGTCGACACCTCGCTCGAGAGCAGGCGCAGCGGGGCGCTCTCGGTCAGGTAGGTCGAGCTGAAGGCGTCCCAGATCTCGGCCGGGGTGGCCTCGGTACCCGAGGACTCGGTGAGCTCTTGGACGCGCTGGGCGAACTCGACCTGCAGGGCCCGGGGAAGGTCGAGACCGTGCTCGGCGTTAAGGACGTAGGCCACCCCGCCCTTGCCCGACTGGGAGTTGACCCGGATGATGGCCTCGTAGGTGCGACCCAGGTGCTTGGGGTCGACCGGGAGGTAGGGCACCTCCCACACGTCGTAGGCGTCGCCGATGGCCGTCATGCCCTTTTTGATCGCGTCCTGGTGCGAGCCGGAGAAGGCCGTGTAGACAAGCTCACCGACGTAGGGGTGGCGCACGTGCACCGGCAGGCGGTTGGCGTACTCGGCGACGTGGCGGGCCCGGTCGATGTCGCGCACGTCGAGCTCGGGGTCGACGCCCTGGGCGAAGAGGTTGAGCGCCAGGTTCACGACGTCAACGTTGCCGGTGCGCTCCCCGTTGCCAAAGAGGGTCCCCTCGACCCGGTCGGCGCCGGCGAGCACGCCGAGCTCGGCCGCCGCGACCGCCGTGCCGCGGTCGTTGTGGGGGTGCAGGGAGATCAGCACGCTCTCGCGGTCGCTCACGTGGCGGGCGAACCACTCGATGGCGTCGGCGTAGAGGTTGGGGGTGTACATCTCGACCGTGGCGGGCAGGTTCATGATCATCGGCCGCTCGGGCGTGGGCTCGAGCACGGCCCGCACGGCCTCGCAGACCTCGAGCGCGTAGTCGAGCTCGGTCCCGGTGAAGCTCTCGGGCGAGTACTCGTAGAAGAACTCGGTCGCCGGCGAGGTCGACTCCAGCGAGCGACACAGCGCCGCGGCGTCGGTGGCGATGCGCGTGATCCCGGCCCGGTCGAGGCCGAACACGACCCGGCGCTGAAGGGTCGAGGTCGAGTTGTAGAAGTGGACGATCGCGCGCCTCGCTCCCGCGAGGGACTCGTAGGTCCGCCGGATCAGGTCCTCGCGGCACTGGGTCAGGACCTGGATCGTGACGTCTTCGGGGATGAGGTCGTCGTCGATGATGTGGCGCACGAAGTCGAAGTCGGGCTGGGAGGCGGCCGGGAAGCCGACCTCGATCTCCTTGAACCCCATGGCGACCAGCTGGTCGAACATGACCCCCTTGCGCTCGGGGTCCATCGGGTCGATGAGGGCCTGGTTGCCGTCGCGTAGGTCGACCGAGCACCACCGCGGGGCCCGGGTCAGGCGGCGGTCGGGCCACGTGCGATCGGCCAGATCGACCGGGACGATCGGGCGGTACTTCCGGTACGCCATCGGGCTCGGTCGCTGGGAGCTCTCGCGCATCTCGTCTCCTTCCACCGGGGGCCGCATACGAAAAAACCCCCGCCGCAGCGGGGGCAGGGCGAGCCAAGCTCGCCCCGTTACAGCAGGAGCTCGCAGCGTCCGGTCACGCGCTGAGTCTACCGCGACGAGGCGGCCGCGTCCACGGGCCCACTCCCGCGCGAGCCCACTAGGGTTGGCGCGTGAGCTTCGTGAAGACCCTTCTCAAACTGGTCCTACTCGCCGCCCTCGTGGCCGCGGTGGCCGGCGCGGTCGTGATGCTGCGTCGCAACGACGGCTCCATCGACGTCGCCACTGATGAGTGGCCCGACGTGCCCGAGAACCCCGCCGCGTAGCCCGGCCCCACACCACAGGAGGAAGAAGATGGAGTACCGTCGCCTGGGCCGTTCCGGCCTGAAGGTCAGCGTGCTGTCGTTCGGGTCGTGGGTGACCTTCGCCAACTCCGACCAGATCAAGTCGGTCGAGCAGGCGGTCGAGTGCATGGGCGTGGCTAAAGAGGCCGGCGTCAACTTCTTCGACAACGCCGAGGCCTACGCCGCGGGCGAGTCCGAGACCGTCATGGGTGCGGCGATCCGCGAATTGGGCTGGGACCGCCACGAGTACGTCATCTCCACCAAGCTCTTCTGGGGTCTCCACGAGATGCCCAACATGCGCAACACCCTTAACCGCAAGTACCTGCTCCAGGCGATCGACGGCTCGCTGGAGAGACTGGGACTCGACTTCGTCGACCTGCTCTTCTGCCACCGGCCCGACAAGCACACCCCGATCGAAGAGACGGTATGGGCGATGAGCGACATCATCGACCGGGGTCAGGCCCTCTACTGGGGAACCTCGGAGTGGTCGGCCGACGAGATCCGCGCCGCCTACGAGATCGCCGAGCGCCACCACCTCCACAAGCCCCTCATGGAGCAGCCCGAGTACAACATCCTCCACCGCGACCGGGTGGAGAAGGAGTACGCCCGCCTGTACGAGGACATCGGCTTGGGCACCACGATCTGGTCGCCATTGGCGAGCGGGGCGCTCACTGGCAAGTACCTCGACGGCGTGCCGGAGGGGTCGCGCGCCGCGCTACCGGGCTACGAGTGGATCCGCCAGCACGTCACCAACGAGACCCGTCAGGCCCAGGTCCGCGAGCTCAAGAAGATCGCCGACGAGCTCGACGTGCCCCTCGCCCAGTTCGCCCTGGCCTGGTGCGTGAAGAACCCCCACGTCTCGACGGTCATCACCGGCGCGTCGCGCGTCGAGCAGGTACGCCAGAACATGGCGTCGCTCGAGGTCGTGCCCCTGCTCACCGACGAGGTGATGGAGCGCGTCGATCTCGTGAGTTTGATGTCCTGACGGTCCCCGAGGCGCGCGAGCGCGTTAGCACCCGCCGTAACTTGCACCCCTCACCCACGCGGCGACCAAGACGTGGCGGACGTCGGACGCCACGAACCGCCCAGTGGGCGCCGTCGCCAGGTACACGCAGAAGCGCCCCCTC
>JAKABC010000083.1:2542-7589 GCA_021802025.1 Actinomycetes bacterium | reverse complement strand
GTGGCGGCCTTGAGCCTCATCCAGGCGATCGGCGAGGTCGACCCCGCCGCCCACGTCGAGGGCCTCGCCCTCGACGCCAAAGAGGGCGGTCGCTCGGGCGCCTGGGGCCGACACGTCCCCGAGGGGGCCGAGCCGGGCGCCCCCTAAGGGGGCGCCCGTTAGCATCGCAGCCAGTGGGACTCTTCGACCCCCGGGTCGCTCCAAGGGACACCTCGCCCGGCGGCCCCGCGTCGGCGGTGGCGGTGTCGGTGCGCCCCCACCCCCGCCTCGCCACCCTCGCCGCCCCCGCCCCGGGCGGGCTCGAGGGGCCCCTCGTCGATCGCTACGGGCGGGTCCACGACGACCTGCGCATCTCGGTCACCGACCGGTGCAACCTGCGCTGTGTCTACTGCATCCCCGAGGACGTGACCTTCCTGCCGCGCGCGGAACTCCTCAGTTTCGAAGAGATCGCCCGGCTCGGGCGCGTCGCGCGCGCCCTCGGGGTCACCTCGGTGCGCCTCACCGGGGGCGAGCCCCTGATGCGGCGCAACCTCGTCCGCCTCGTGGCCCAGCTCGCCGAGATCGGCTTTAGCGACCTGAGCCTCACGACGAACGCGACCCTGCTCGCTCCGCTGGCCGCCCCCCTGGCCGAGGCCGGGCTCACCCGGGTGAACGTGAGCTGTGACTCGCTGCGCCCCGAGCGCTTCGCCGCGATCCGCCGGCGCGGGGACCTGGCGACGGTGCTCGCCGCCATGGACGCCGCCGAGGCGGCCGGACTCACCCCGCTCAAGGTCAACGTGGTGGTGCTGCGCGGCGAGAACGACGACGAGGTCCTCGACTTCGCCCGCTTCGCGCGCGCGACCGGTCGCGTCGTGCGCTTCATCGAGTTCATGCCCCTCGACGCCGGCGGCCACTGGGAGCGACCGCGCCTGGTGCCCGGCGCCGAGATCGCCTCGACCATCGCCGCCCACTTCCCGCTGGTACCCCTCGAGGGCTCCGGCGCCGCGCCGGCCGAGCGCTTCGCCTTCGCCGACGGGCTCGGCGAGGTCGGGTTCATCTCCTCGGTGACCCAGCCCTTCTGCGGGACGTGCAACCGGCTGCGCCTCACGGCCGACGGGGCGATCCGCAACTGCCTCTTCTCCGACGACGAGCTCTCGGTGCGCGACGTGATGCGCGCCGGCGGCTCGGACGAGATGCTGGCCGACGTGCTGCGCGCCGCCGTCGGCGCGAAGCACCCCGGACACGCCATCAACGAGCCGGGCTTCCTCGCCCCGCGCCGCTCGATGTCGATGATCGGCGGTTAGGCCGCGCCGCTCGACCTGGCTAGGGTCGAACCGTGAGCCTCTATCGCACCACCCAGGCGGCCGAGCTGCTCGGGGTGAGCCCCGACACGGTGCGCCGCTGGGCCGAGTCGGGCCGGCTGGCCTCGCGCCTCGACGAGGCCGGGCGACGGGTCTTTGCCGGTGAGGACCTGGCGGCGGCCGCGGTCGCCCTGGCCGAGTCCCCCTCGCCGACGCGCCCGCGGGCCCAGTCGGCGCGCAACCGCTTCGTGGGGATCGTGACGAGGGTCGTGCGCGACGCGGTCGTCGCCCAGGTCGAGGTCCAGGCGGGGCCCCACCGCTTCGTCTCGGTGATCACCCGCGAGGCCGCCGACGAGCTGGCCCTCGCCCCGGGGGTCGTCGTCGACGCCGTGGTGAAGGCGACGAACGTCTCGGTCGAGATCCCCGAGCGCTACTAGGCCGGCGCCCCGGCCCGCTCGACGGGCCACAGCGCGACCCCCTCGGGCTCGACGACGAGCGCGCGTCGCTCGCCGGGCACGGCGGCCGCCTCGGGCGCGCGGGCGCGCAGCTCGACGCCCCCGCCGAGGGCGACGACGACGTCGACGTAGAGCCCCGTGTCGACGACGTCGATCACCTCGCCCACGAGGGCGCCCTCGGGCTCGGCCCCACCGGGGCCCTCGACGAGCGCGACCCGCTCGGGCCGCACGCTCCAGTGCACGGGGGTGCCGGTCGCCAGGTCGTGGGGGGCCACCGCGAGGGTGCGGCCCACCACCTCGATCGCCCCGGGGCCGACGACGACGCCCTCGAGGAGGTTCTCCACCCCGAGGAGCCGAGCCACCCGCTCGCTCGCCGGGCGGGCGAAGAGCGCGCGGCTCGGGCCGCGCTGGAGGAGCCGGCCCTCGGCGACGACGAGCAGCTCGTCGGCGAGGAAGGCCGCCTCGGCCGGGTCGTGGGTCACGAGCACCGTGGCGAGGCCGGTCTCGCGCTGCAGGGCCCGCAGCTCGCGGCGCAGCTCGAGCCGGACCGGCACGTCGAGGGCGGAGAAGGGCTCGTCGAGCAGGAGGACCTGGGGCGAGGCGCACAGGACCTGGGCGAGACCCACCCGCTGGCGCTGCCCGCCCGAGAGCTCGGCCGGACGACGCCCCTCGAGGCCCGAGAGCCCCAGCCGGTCGATCCAGTGCCGGGCGAGCTCGGGGGTCGCCCCGCGCGCGAACAGCGCGTGGCGCCACACCGTGAGGTGCGGGTAGAGGGCGAAGCCCTGGGCCACGTAGCCGACGGCCCGTCGCTCGACCGGCCGGTCCGTGACCTCCTCCTCGCCGAACCAGACGGGTCCGGGCGCCGGGCCGTAGAGGCCGGCGAGCGAGCGCAGGAGGGCCGACTTGCCGGCCCCGGAGGGCCCGAGGACGCCGAGGTGGGCCGTCGACCCCTCGTGGGCGAGGCGCAGGTGGAAGTCGCCCACGCGGTGGTCGAGGTCGAAGCGCACCGGCCGGGGGGCCGCCACGGGCGCGCCCGTCGAGGTGCGCGCGCGCGTCGCGACGGGGACGTCCTCGCGCGCGGGGATGGCGCGGCTCGGCCGCCGAGCCCGACTGACGAGGACGACGAGCACCGCCACCCCGAGGGCGAGGGCCGTCGGGGCGAGCGTCGTGGGCAGCCCCCGGCCGCTGAACTGGTTGTAGGTGTAGACGGGCAGCGAGGCGGGGTTGTAGGCGAGCACCACGACCGCGCCGTACTCGCCGAAGGCGCGCAGCCACGTGAGCAGCATCCCCGCGCGGATCCCCTCGCCGGCCTCGGGCACGGCCACCCGGAAGAACCGGGCCACCTCGCCGTGGCCGAGGGTCGCCGCGACCTCGAGGCGCGAGGCGTCGACGGCCCTGAAGGCGGCCCGGGCCGCGACGACGAGGAAGGGCGCCGAGACGAACGACATCGCGATCACGACCCCGGCCATCGAGTCGGTGAGCCGGCCCCCGAAGAGCCGGCCGAGGAGGGTGTAGGGCCCGACGAGGTAGATCATCACGATCCCGCCCATGAGGGGCGGCAGGGCGAGGGGCACCTGCACGACCAGACCCACCACCGAGGCGATCCGGCCCCGCGAACGCGCGAGCACGTAGGCCAGAGGGACCCCGACGAGGCTCACCAGGGCGAGGGTGATCGTCGCGCCCACGAGGGACACCGTGAGCGCCTCGAAAAGGCCCGGCACGTGGAAGCCCCGCTGCGGCGAGCGCACGAGGCGCACGACGAAGGCGAGGAGCGGGTAGCCGAGGTAGAGGGCGAGGACCCCGCCGAGCCAGGCGAGCGGGCTGCGCCAGGGCGCAGCCCGCCTCACGGGGTCGTCGACGTCGTCGTCGGCGCGCCGCCCGCGTCGGGCACGACTCTCGCCGGGACGATCGGGGTGATGCCGTTCGCGCGCAGGAGCCGCCGCCCGACGGGCCCGAGCAGGAACGCGACGAAGGCCCGCGCGGCGGCGCGGTGCGGGGCCCGGTTGAGAACCGCCACCGTGTAGTCCCCGGCGAGCCCCGTCCCCACGAGCGGGACCGTCGCGAGGTGCGCGGCCCGGGCCTCGACGGCGTAGAAGAAGCCGGCGTCGAGCTGGCCGGCCTGGAGCTCGCCCACGAGGGCCGTCTCGGGGAAGACGTCGGCGCCCGCGGTGGCGAGCGCGTCGAGGCCGGGCCTGGCGTAGCTGAGGGCGACGCCCTCAAGGGCGTCGACGGCGAGCACGCCCTTGGGGTCGGTCGCGGGGTCGGTGCGGCCCAAGCGGAACCCGGGCCGTCCGACGACGTCGTACCAGGGCTTCGAGCGCAGGGCCGACGCGAACCGCGAGTGCGGGTCGTAGCCGAGGACGAGCGGCGAGGCGCCGAAGACCGTGTACGAGCTGAGCCAGTCGCCGTTCGCGGCGCCCGCGAGCGAGTCGTTGACCGTGGGCGAGGCGCTGAGGAAGACGTCGGCGACCTGGGTGCCGCCCTTGATCTCGGTGGCGAGGGCGTTCGAGCCGTTCGCGACGCCGCTCACGCTATAGCCGGTCGCGCGGTGGAAGGCCGGCCCGATCGACTGGGTCATGAGGTCGAGGAGGGAGCCGGCGTAGAGCACGTCCACCGGTCCCGAGGCGCGCTCGCGCGTCGCCGCCGCGGGCAACGCCCCGGTCGCGCCGAGGAGCCCGAGGGCGAGGACGGCCGCGAGGGCCCGACCCGCGATCCCGCGCCGGTCGATGGGCCGGCGCACGCCGTCTCTCCCCGTCCGCTCCCCCATCGCAGGAACAGTAACATCGCCCGTTTCGCGGCGCACCTGCGCGCCGTCTCTCCATTACTCAGCGCATGTGCGCGTGGGTGCCCGCCCGTCCCCGCGCGCCCCGGGGGGCTCTTCGCCTCGCGGGGCGCGAAGGGCTCCTCTATAGGATGAGCGCCGTGACGGCCGAGTCCTCGCCGACCTGGGTCGCGGTCACCCCCGAGCCCCTCGCCCTCGACCCCCTGGTCGCCTGGGCGACGAGGCCCGGCTGCGGCGCCGTCGTGACCTTCTCGGGCACGGTCCGGGACCACTCGGCCGACCACGACGCGGTGAGCGCCCTCGAGTACGAGACGAGCGAGCCCCACGCCCTCGCCCGGCTCGGCGAGGTCGCCGAGGAGGCCCGGCGGCGCTGGCCCGACGTCGCGGCCGTGGCGCTGCACCACCGGGTCGGCCGGGTCGAGCTCGGCGAGCCGACGGTGCTCGTCGTCGTGGCCGCCCCCCACCGCGCCGAGGCCTTCGAGGCCGGCCGCTACTGCATCGACGCGCTCAAGCGCTCCGTCCCGATGTGG
>JAKABC010000083.1:0-2532 GCA_021802025.1 Actinomycetes bacterium | reverse complement strand
ACTTCCCCGGCGGGTCCGCCTGGAGCAGCGCGACCGAGCCGATCGTCCCGGTCGAGTCGACGTGATCGACCTCGCGACGGCCCGCGAGCGCGTCCTCGACGGGCTCGCGCCCCTCGCCCCGGTCGTGACGCCCCTCGGAGAGGCCGTGGGCTGTGTCGTCGCCGAGGCCGTCGTCGCGCGCGAGGCGGTGCCGCCCTTCGACAACTCCTCGATGGACGGCTACGCGCTAAAGAGCGCCGACACCGCGGCCGCCCCGGCGCGCCTTCGCCTCGTGGGGTCGGTCTTCGCCGGCGAGAGCGGGGCGCTTCGACTCGGCCCGGGCGAGGCGATACGGATCATGACCGGCGCGCCGGTGCCCGCGGGCGCCGACGCGGTCTGTCGACAGGAGGACACCGCGCGCGAGGGCGAGGTCGTCGTCATCGCCCGCCCCGTCGCGCCCGGCGAGTCGATCCGGCGCGCCGGCGAGGACGTCGCCGTCGGCGACGCCCTCCTCGCCTCGGGCGAGGTCCTCACCCCCGCCCACCGCGGGGTGCTCGCCGGCCAGGGGCTCGAGGGCGTGCGGGTCCACCCCCGGCCCCGGGTGGGCGTGCTCTCGACGGGCGACGAGCTGAGCGACGAGGCCCAGCTCGGCCCGGGAACGATCCGCGACACCAACCGGCCCACGCTGCTCGCGACCCTCGCCGCCTCGGGCTTCGTGGGCGTCGACCTCGGTCGCGCCGGCGACGACCCCGGAGCGATCACCGACGCCCTGGAGCGCGGGATCGCCACCTGTGACGCCGTCATCTCGACCGGCGGGGTGAGCGTGGGCGAGGCCGACTTCGTCAAGGCCGTCGTCGCCGAGCTCTGCCCCGAGCGGGCCTGGTCGATGCAGGTCGCGATCAAGCCCGGCAAGCCCTTCACCTACGGCCGCACCCCCGCCGGCCAGCCCCTCTTCGCCCTGGCCGGCAACCCGGTCTCGACCCTCGTGGGCTACGAACTCTTCGTGCGCCCGGCGCTGCGGGCCCTGGCCGGGCACCGCGACCTCGATCGGCCGACCACCCTCGCCCTCTGCGACGTCCCCCTCGCGCGCCGGCCCGACGGGCGCACCCACCTCGTGCACGTCGAGGTCGCCTTCGACGCCGAGGGCCGCCTGCACGTGGTGGGGACATCGCGCCAGGGCTCGCACCTGTTGAGCGCGGTCGCCTCGGCCAACGCGCTCGCGCGCCTCGAGGACGGCGAGGGCGCGGGCCGCGGGGACCGCGTGCCGGTGATGGTGCTCGGGCCCGTCACCGCGGCGCACTGATGGCCCGGCTCGTCCTGCTCGGCCCGGCCCACGAGGCGGCCGGGGTGCGTGAGGACCTCGTCGAGGGCGACACCGTCGGGGCCGTCCTCGCTCTCGCGAGCGCGCGCTACGGCGAGGCCTTCGCCGCCGTGCTCGCCACGAGCCAGGTCTGGGTGAACGGCGAGCCGGCCGCGGCGACGAGCCCCGTCGCCGACTACGACGAGGTCGCGGTGCTGCCGCCCGTCTCGGGCGGGTGAGGGGCGTCGCCCCCCGCCAGCAGGTCGAGGGCGTGGTCGAGGACGTCGAGCACGGCCTCGAGGCACTCGAGCGCCCCGCGCGGTGAGCCCGGCAGGTTCACGATGAGCGCGCCCCCCCGGGTCCCCGCGCGAGCCCGCGAGAGCCGCCCGAGGGGGTTGGCGAGTCGGGTCGCCTCGGCGAGGCCCGGCGCCTCGCGCTCGAGCACCGCCAGGGTCCCCTCGGGGGTCTCGTCGCGCGCCGAGAAGCCCGTCCCCCCGGTCGTGAGGACGAGGCCGGCGAAGTCCGCGCACAGCTCAACGAGCGCCGCCGCGACCGGTTCCCGGCCGTCGGCGACGGCGCGCACCGCCACCACGGCGTAGCCGGCCGACTCGAGGCGCGCCACGAGCGCCGGGCCGGCCAGGTCCTCGCGCTCGCCCCGGGCGAGGCTGTCCGAGACGACGAGGACCTTGGCGCTGCGACTCACGCGACGCAGCGTAGGCCGCGGGGCTCGCCCCGGGTCGGCTCAGCCGCCGGCGATCGCCCCCACGACGAAGAAGGGCTCGCGCCCGCGCGCGACCGCCTCGGGCAGGGGCCGGTCGGTCGGGTCGTGGCTGAGGTCCTCCTCGCAGGCGAAGAAGCGCACGAAGGGTCGGCGGAGCTTGGTCTCGGGGTGGCGGATGGTGCCCACCAGCACCGGGTGGCGCGCCTCGAGGGCGTCGAGGACGCGCTCGGTCGTCACCGGGTCCTCGACCTCGAGGCGCACCTCGCCCGAGACGTGCGCGAGGGTCTTCAGGTGCGCCGGGATGACGACGCGGATCTCGCTCACGCCAGGGTCTGGACCTCGACCGAGAGCACCCGGGGCAGGTTCGCGGCGATGGTGTTCCAGGTGTCGCCGCCGTCGGGCGAGGCGAAGACCTGCCCACCGGTGGTGCCGAAGTAGACGCCGCACTCGTCGAGCCGGTCGATCGCCATCGCGTCGCGCAGCACGTTCACGTAGCAGTGCTCCTGGGGCAGGCCCTTGTCCAGCGGCTCCC
>JAKABC010000082.1 GCA_021802025.1 Actinomycetes bacterium | reverse complement strand
GATGCCCTCGACCGCCCCGACCGCGCGCAGGAGGTCGGCGAAGAGGGGCCGGCGTCCGGTGATGTCACGGCCGTAGGAGTTGACGTTCTGGCCGAGGAGGGTCACCTCGCTGACCCCGCTCGCGGCCAGCCGGTTCGCCTCCTCCACCAGGTCCTCAAAGGGGCGAGAGATCTCCGGGCCGCGCACCGCCGGCACGATGCAGTACGCGCAGGAGTTGTCGCACCCGGTCTGGATCGTCACCCACGCGGCGAAGGGCAGCTCGCGCACCGCGTAGAGCGCGGGGGCGGCGTCGCGGTTGACCTCGGGGTCGGGCGCGTCGAGCACCTCGACGAGGGGCCCCTCGCTCCGGGCCCGGCGCAACAGGGCCGGCGCCGCGGCCAGGTTGTGGGTGCCGAAGACGACGTCGACCCACGGGGCCCGCTCGGCGATGCGCTCCCGGTCCTTCTGGGCCGCGCAGCCGCCCACCGCGATCTGCAGGTCGGGGCGGGTGTCCTTGAGGGCCTTGAGGTGGCCGAGCGTGCCGTAGAGGCGCTGGTCGGCGTTGTCACGGATGGTGCAGGTGTTGAGGACGATGACGTCGGCCTCGGCCCCCGGAGGGGCCGGGACGAGCCCGTCGGCGACGAGGAGCCCGGCCAGACGCTCCGAGTCGTGCTCGTTCATCTGGCAGCCGAAGGTGCGGATCGCGAACGTGCGCGGGGTCGCCACCGTCCAAGCCTACTGAGCGAGCTCCCCCTCCCCGACGGCCGTGTCTAGGGTGACGAGGGCCCCGGCGACCACCACGCAGCCCATCCCCACCAGGTCGAGGGGGGTGACGCGCTGGCTGAGCAGTCCCCAGCCCACGAGGAAGGCGACGGCCGGGTCGGCCGCCATCAGCACGCCCGCGATGTGCGGGCGGACCCGGCGCAGTCCCGAGAGCTCCGCGCCGAAACCGGCCACGACGGCGATCGTCGCGACGAGGGCCAGGCGCCCAAGCACGGCCGGATCGAGGGCGATGCGACCCCAGGCGCCCATCGAGAACGGGAGGGTGAGCACCGCGGCGATCGACATCGAGACCGCGAGTCCCCCGAAACCCGACGTCGTGCCGCCCACGCGGTGCGACGCGAAGACGTAGCCGGCCCAGCACAGTCCGGCCCCCGCCGCCCAGAGCACCCCGGCGAGGTGCAGGCCGCCCCCGGGCCGCGAGAGCGCGACCACGCCCGCCGCCGCCACCAGCACCAGGGCGAGGTGGCGCGGCGTGCGCTTGCCCAGCGCCGCGACGCTGAAGGGCCCGAGGAACTCGATCGCGACCGCGCCCCCGAGGGGGATACGCGCGATCGCCTGGTAGAAGCACTGGTTCATGAGGGCCGTCGTGACACCCAGGGCGAGCGCGGCGCGCCACTGACGCGCCGAGAAGCTCGCCACCTGGGGCCTCGAGAGGGCGACCAGCACGATCGCCCCGAGCAAGAAGCGCCAGGCGCTCGTCGCCGACGGGCCGAGCAGGGCGAAGGCCGGCAGGACGATCGCCGCCGACCACTGGATGAGCGTCGCCCCCAGCAGCATGAAACCCGCGCCGGCGAGGCCGCGCCCCGCGGGCGGGCGCGCGTCGTTCACGAGACCACGAGCCCCCGGCGGTCGGCCTCGAGGATCACGACCTCCCCGGCGAGGTCACGCGCGCTGAGGAACGAACGGGCCGCGTCGCGCACCGCCGGGGCGGCCCCCTCGATGGCCAGGCCCAGCATCGTCGAGCCGGCCCCCGACCAGCACGCCCCGGCGGCGCCGGCCTCGCGCAAGGTCACGAGCAGGTCCCCCGCGAAGGGCACCAGCCCGGCGCGGTAGGGCTGGTGGAGCCGATCGTCCATCGAGCCGACGACGAAGCGCCGGTGGTCGGCGAGCCCGGCGAGCAGCAAGGCCAGCGCGTTGAGCTCGAAGACCGCGTCGGCGAAGGGCACACTCGCCGGCAGCGCCCGACGGGCGTCACGCGTCGCGATCTCGACCTCGGGCACGACGCAGACGAAGCGCCACGCCGGGTCCAGGGTGAGCGTTCGCGCCTCGACGCGTCCCTCGACCACGCCCGCGGCGACGAGTCCACCGAGGGCCGACGCGGCCGCGTTCTCGCCGTGACCGTCGACGCGCGCGGCCACGGCGAGGGCGTCGGGCGCCCCGGCCGCCGCCGCGGCGGCGACCGCGAGGGCGGCCGAGGATCCGAGCCCGCGCGCGAGCGGGATCGCCGAGCGCACCGAGAGCGTGAACTCATCGTGGCCGAGAACTTCACGGGCCACGCGGACCCCGAGGTGGCGCGCGTCGTCGAAGAGTCCGGCGCCCTCCCCCTCGGTGACCACCGTGAGCGGCCCGCCCAGGGTCAGTTCCACCTCGAGGTGGAGTGAGAGGGCGACGGCGAGCGTGTCGAAGCCGGGGCCCAGGTTGGCCGCCGAGGCCGGGACGCGCGCGCGCATCGGCTCAGCGTAGGCGCTCGAGCCACGACGGTCGGGCGAGCGACGCTCTCGCGACGAGGGGGATCGAACGGTGGACCTCACCGCTCACGACCAGGCGACCCACCACCTCGCCGCGGCGCACCTCGGTGAGCCGGCGGGCGACGACGCGGTACGTGAGCGCCCCGGGTTCGGGCCACCACGACAGCCGGACCGGGCGCGCCGACGTCGCCGCGACGCTGCCCTGGCCGAAGCCGACGCGCGCGAGCACCGCGCCGGGGCGCCAGGTGAGACTCCGCCGCGCGGCGAGCGCCGAGGCCGCGAGAGCGCGCGCGGCCTCGCCGGCCGCGGCGAGCACGTCGCCGGTGCGCTGGCCCGTGACGACGGCGTAGAGGGTGTGGACCCGCCCGTCGGCGCGGAACGACACGGCCATCGCGTCGCACCCCCCGGCGGCCGCGGTGCGCCCCGACTTCACCCCGATAACCGCGCCCTGCCCGACGAAGGGGGTGTAGCTGGCGACGGTGCCGGCGACGGGCAGGGTCACGCTCGAACGATCGACCAGCGCGCGCACCACGCCAAAGCGCATCAGGGCCGCCGCGACCCGGGCCTGGTCCGAGGCCGTGGAGACCGACCCCGCCCCCAGTCCGGCGACCCCCGCGTAGTGGGTGTGGCGCAGCCCCATAACCCGGGCCCGCGCGTTCATCAGGGTGACCATACGCCGGGATGACCCCGCCACCAGGGTCGCGAGCATCGAGGCGTAGTCACCGGCCGAGCGCACCAGCGTGCCGGCGAGCAGCTCGCTCTCACAGAGCCGCTCGCCCGCCACGACCGGCACGCTCGACTCGTCGCGCGCCACCATGGCGTCGTAGTTCGCGACCTGGGCCGCACTCACCACCAGGCACGGCCCGCTCTCGCCCGGCGCTAAGGGGGTGCGCCCCAGGGCCACGAGGACGGTCATCATCTTGGTGAGACTCGCGATGGGCACGACCCGGTCGTGGTGGCTCACCGACACCCCCGCCCAGGGGATGAACAGCGCGGCCGTGCCCCGGGCCGGCCAGGCGAGCGCCGTCGCCGCGCCCCGCGGGGGGCGTACCACGAGGGTGACCCGCGCGGGCCGACCCATCAACGGTGCGGTCATCCCGGCGACCAGCGCCCCGGCCAGGGCGACCCCGGCGAGAGCGGCCACCAGGCGCGCCGCCCCGCCCCTCGAGACGGTCCCGCGACCGGCGCGCCGTGACACGCCCTAGGACGACAGCGACTGCTCGTACTCGTCGAGGGTGACGAGGACCTTGCGCGACTTCGACCCCTCGCCCGGGGCGACCACGCCCTCTTGCTCGAGCTGGTCCATGAGCCGCCCGGCGCGGGCGAAGCCCACGCGCAGCTTGCGCTGGAGCATCGAGGTGGAGCCGGACTGGGTGCGGATGACGAGCTCGCGCGCCTGGCGCAGGACCTCGTCGTCGTCGTCCCCGCCGGCCGACCCCGCGGGACCGCGCCCCGTCGGCGCCTCGAGGGCGACCACCGTCTCGCCGCGCCCGCCCTGTCGGCGCCAGGCCTCGACGACCCGGCGGACCTCGTCCTCCGAGACCCAGGGCGACTGGAGGCGACGGGCCACGTTGCTCGAGGCGGTGACGAGCAGCATGTCGCCCTTACCGATCAGCTTCTCGGCGCCGGCCTGGTCCAAGATGACCCGGCTGTCGGCGATCGAGGAGACGGCGAAGGCCATCCGACTCGGGATGTTGGCCTTGATGACCCCGGTGATGACGTCCACGCTCGGTCGCTGGGTCGCGAGCACCAGGTGGATGCCCACGGCGCGGGCCATCTGGGCGATGCGCACCACCGAGTCCTCGACGTCGCGCGCCGCGACCATCATCAGGTCGTTGAGCTCGTCGACGACGACCACAACGTAGGGGAGGATCTCGGGTTCGGGCGCGGACGGGCGCTCGAGCAGCTGGCCGGTGGCGCTCTCGATCGCGTCGGCCACCTCGTCGGCCACGCCGGGACCGCCGCCCAACTCGCCGCGCTCGAGCATCTGCTGATAGCCGGTGATGTCGCGCGCGCCGACCTCGGCGAGCAGGTCGTAGCGGCGCTCCATCTCGCGCACCGCCCACTGCAGGGCACCGGCGGCCTTCTTCGGGTCGACGACGACCGCGCTGAGCAGGTGGGGTAGGTCGTTGTACTGGCCCATCTCGACCCGCTTGGGGTCGATGAGCAAAAGGCGCAGCTGGTCGGGCGTCGCGCGCACCACGAGTGAGGTGATGAGTGAGTTGATCGCCGAGCTCTTGCCCGCCCCGGTGGCCCCCGAGATCAGCACGTGGGGCATCTCGCCCAGGTTCACCACCACCGTCCGGCCCGAGATGTCGCGCCCCACCGGCACGTCCAGGGGGTGGGACGCGGCGAGGGCCTCCTCCGAGGCGAGCAGGTCGCCCAGGGCGACGAGGGTGCGCTGGCGATTGGGGACCTCGACGCCGATGGCCGAGCGACCGGGGATCGGCGCCAGGATCCGCACGTCGGGCGACGCCATGGCGTAGGCGATGTCGCGATTGAGCGACGTGACCCGAGAGACCTTCACGCCGGGGCCGAGCTCGAGCTCGAAGCGGGTCACCGTGGGCCCGACCGTGAAGCCCACCAGGGAGGTCTCCACGCCGTGGGCGGCGAGGGCCTCGACGAGCTCGTGGCCCTGGGCCTGGGCCGCGTGACGGTCGTGGCGCTGGTCGCGGGTGCGCGCGAGCAGCGAGAGGGGCGGTAGCTCCCACTCCCCCGCGTGGCGCGCCACCGTGACGGTCGCCTCGTCGGCCACGGGCTCGTGAGCCCGCGCCGCCACCGGGGTCTCGGCGGTGCGCTCGACGGGTTCATGGTCGTCGCCCGACGACCCCTCGTCGTCGTAGTCGAGGATCACCGCAGCGGGCGCCGAGTCGAAGTCGTCGTCGTCCTCGGCCGGGTCGTCACGGGCGTCGTCACCCTCGTCGCGGCCGACCGGCGCGCGCTCGACGCGCCGGCGACCCTCGACGCGCCAGGCCCGCGACCACCACCGACTCAGTCCCGTGGCGACGAGCGCCAGCGCCGCGACGACGCCGCGCGCGAGCGTCGCGAGGCCCACGCCGGTCGCCACGATCACCGCCACCACCGCCAGGGCCAGGAGCAGAACGACCGCGCCGGCGACGCCCACCCCCCGGGCGAGTCCGCCGCCCACGAGCACCCCGAGCCAGCCGCCCCCGTCGGCGAGGGCCGCGGCGGTCGCGTGAACGCCCGGCCGTCCGGCCGCGAGGTCGCTCAGCCCGCTCACCGTCACCAGCCCGAGGGCCACCCCCCAGCCGAGTCGGACCCGGTCGAGCTCGTCGGCGCGCGCGACGAGGACCACCCCGAGCCCGACCAGGAAGACGGCCAGGGCGAAGCGCCCAAGCCCGAGAGCGTCGGCGAGGGCCCGGGCGATCGCCCGTCCGAAGGGACCAAGGGCGTCGACCTCGGCCAGCGCCACGAAGAGGCCGGCCACCACCAGGGCCACGACCCCTAGGTCGCGCCGGTGCCGGACCCACGGGGAGACCGGTCTCTCGTCACGTCGCGCCCGGGTTCGGGAGGGCTTCGCCCGGGCGGACCGAGTTGCGTGTCGCGCCTGTGCCACTACGCACCACCCTACTAACGGGGTGCTCATACGCCGGGCCACGCGAACCCCCGTAGGATGAGCCGGTGCGCGAGCGCGCGGGACGGCCCGGAACCCCGGTGCGGCCCCTGGCCCGTCGCCTCGCCTCGGTCGAGGTGGCGCTGAGCGCGCGCGCCGCGCTGTGCCTCTCGGTCCCGCTCGTCGTGGGCTTCGTGACGGGTCGCCACCTCGACGCGATCCTCTTCGACATCGGGGCGCTGTGGGCCGTGAGTCAAGACGGCCTCGACCAGTGGGCGCGCCGGGGACCGCGGATGCTCGCCGTGGCCGCGGCCGCGGCGCTCGGGGTGGCCGCCGGCGGCATAGTCGTGACGCGCCTGGGCACGACGCTCGCGGTGGCCCTGTGCTACGCGATCGTGGCGCTCGTCGCCGGCCTCGTCGAGGCCACCTTCGGGGCGACCGCGGGCGCCTACCTGATCGTGGGGGCGACCCTCGGGGTGGGACTCGACCCCGCCGGGCGGGTCCTCCTGACCGCGGGGCTGATGGCCGGAGGGGCCCTCTGGGTGTGGGCGGTCGCGCGGGTGATGAACCTGCGCCGACGCCGGGCCAACCAGCGCGCGGTGCTCGCCGCCGCCTTCGACGACCTCGCGGGGCTGGCGCGGGCCGTGGGCTCGCCGGCCTTCTCATCGGTGCGCGCCGGCGCCGTCGCCAGTCTCGACCTGGCCCAGGACGTGGTGAGCCGACCCAACGCCACACCGGTGGGTGACGCCCTCTTCGCCGCGCTGGTCGTGGCGCTGCGGGCCGGCGAGGCCGTCTCCTACCTCGAGGGTCGGGGCGAGGGCGCCGACGACTCACTCGTCGAGGCGCTCGAGGAGGTCGCGCGCCACCTGCGCGAGGGTGAGACGCTCCACGCCCTCACCCACCTCGAGCGCCTCGCCGGGGACGAGGCGCTGGCCCCGGCCGTGCGCCGGGCCCTCGCCCCCCCGAGCGCCGCGGAACTGGCCGCCGCGGGGGCCGTCGTCTCCAGCCACCGGGCGACGCGACCCGACGTGCCGGTGCGTGAGCGACTGCGCTTCGGGGCGATCCTCGCCGTCGCCGTCGTCGGCGCCGACCTCCTCGGCGTGGCGCTGCACGGCCCGCACGCGTTCTGGCTGCCGATGTCGGTGGTGTTCATCCTGCGCCCCGACCTCGGACCGCTGATGGCCCGCGCGCTCGCGCGCACGCTCGGCACCGTCCTCGGCGTCGGGGTCGCCGCGCTCGTGGCGCTCGTGGGCCACTCCGCGGTCGACCTCATCGTGCTCAGCTGCCTGATGGCGGCGATCGTGCCCCCGGCCCAGCGGCGCGGGAACGTGGCGGCCGTCGTCGCCTTCACCCCCCTGGTCTTCGTCTTCTTGGGCCTGGCCGCCTCGGCCCAGTCACTCTTCGTGACGCGCATCGTCGACACCACCCTCGCGGCGGCCATCGTCCTCGTCATCGACGGCCTTCTCTGGACAACGGCGCCCTCGCGCCGGCCCGCGGCGCTCGTCGCGGCACCGAGCCCGCCGAGCGCCGCGCGGACCGGTCGACGCTCGAGGCCCTCGGTGGCGATGATCGCCTCGGCCCCGAGGAGCAGCTTCAACAACACGAAGGGCGCGAA
>JAKABC010000081.1 GCA_021802025.1 Actinomycetes bacterium | reverse complement strand
GCGCTCATCCCGGTCGGCCGGCACCCGCCTGGCGCCACCGCGAGCGAAGACGTCCAGACCGGCGTGACCAGCGTCCTATTGATCGAGGACGACGCCCACATAAGGGCGTCTCTCGGCATGTTGCTCCGCCGCGACGGCTACCAGGTCTCCGAGGCCGCGAGCGGCGAGGGTGGCGCGCGCCGCGCGCGTCGTCGCCGGGGCACCGAGCGGCGCGGCCGCGCCCAGGGCCGGTACCTCATGGCCGTGCACACCACCCCCGAGGGGACTCACATCGCCACCCTCGAGGGGCGCACGATGGTCGAGTACGTGCTCGCCAAGACCGCCGACGAGACCTCCCAGATCGACGGCAACATCTACGTCGGGCGGATCCAGAACGTGCTGCCGGGCATGGAACTCGCCTTCGTGGACATCGGCATCCCCAAGAACGCCGTCCTGTACCGCGGCGACGTCGCCTACGACGCCGACGACCTCGAGGGACCGGTCAAGGACATGCGCATCGAGCAGATGATCCGGGCCGGCCAGACGATCATCTGCCAGGTCACGAAGAACGCCATCGGCGCCAAGGGCGCTCGGCTCACCCAGGAGGTCAGCCTGCCCGGGCGCTTCGTGGTGCTCGTGCCCAACTCCACCACCATCGGCATCTCCAAGCGCCTCCCCGACGGGGAGCGTCGCCGGCTGCGCAAGATCATCGACGACGTGAAGCCCGAGCGCCACGGACTGATCGTGCGCACCGCCGCCGAGGGCGTGTCGGCCGACGACCTGGCCCGCGACGTGGCCTCGCTGAGCGAGAAGTGGGAGGCGATCGAGGCCGAGGTGAGCCGTTCCAACCAGCCCCGGCTCATCTACCGAGACCTCGACCTGGCGGTGCGGGTGCTGCGCGAGGAGCTCAACGACGACTACCGGGCCGTGCTGATCGACGACGAGGACCTCTACGACAAGGTGCGCGAGTACGTGCTGGCCGTCAACCCCGAGCTCGCCGACCGCATCGAGTACTACGACCCCGCCGTGGAGTCCCTGCCACTGTTCGAGCGCTACTTCGTCCACGAGCAGCTCCACCGGGCCCTCGACCGCAAGGTCTTCTTGCCGTCGGGGGGGTCGCTCATCATCGAGCGGACCGAGGCCCTGACGGTCATCGACGTGAACACCGGCAAGAACGTGGGCAAGAACAACCTCGAAGAGACGGTGTTTCGCAACAACCTCGAGGCGGCCGAGGAGGTCGCGCGCCAGCTGCGCCTGCGCGACATCGGCGGCATCATCGTCATCGACTTCATCGACATGGAGTCCAAGGCCAACCGCGACGCCGTCGCGTCGGCCCTGCGTCAGGCCCTCAGCCGCGACAAGACCCGCACCCAGGTGTTCGACATCTCCGAGCTCGGTCTGGTGGAGATGACCCGCAAGCGGGTCAACGAGGGTCTCCTCGAGGCCCTGTCGGTGCCCTGCTCGGTCTGTGACGGCCGCGGCTTCATCGTCCAGACCGGGCTGTAGCCGTCCGCCCGTCGGCTAGTATGGACTCCCTATGTACGCCGTTATCCGTGTAGGCACCTCCCAAGAGCGCGTCACCGAGGGCCAGGTCGTACGCGTCGACCTTCGTCCCGAGGAGGTGGGCGCGAGCGTCGAGTTCCAGCCCGTGCTCGTGGTCGACGGCGACGCGGTCGTCGCCGGACCGGCCCTCAAGGGGGCGACGGTCACCGGCACCATCCTCGGTGAGGAGAAGGGCCCGAAGATCCGCGGGCTGACCTACAAGCCCAAGGCCATCCAGCGCCGCCGCTGGGGCCACCGCCAGCGCTACTCGACCGTCGAGATCACCAAGATCTCGACCAGGGCCTAGGAGGAGAGATGTCCAAGACCAAAGGTGGCGGCTCCACCCGCAACGGCCGCGATTCGCGCGCCCAGCGCCTGGGCGTGAAGGCCTTCGACGGCACCGCCGTCAAGACCGGATCGATCCTGGTGCGTCAGCGCGGCACCCAGTTCCACCCCGGGCGCAACGTCGCCAAGGGCAAGGACGACACGCTCTTCGCGCTGTCCGAGGGGACCGTCAAGTTCGGCTTCCGCGCCGGACGCAAGCTGGTCGACGTCCTCACCGACTGATCCCGGCCACTTCTACAACAGCCCCGGGCGTGTCCCGGGGCTGTTGTGTTTCTCGGGTCGCGTCGAGCGCCTAGGGACCCTCGGCCAGCGCGCGCAACCGCTCTAGGGAGGCGAGGAGCCGCTCGGGCGTGGTGGCGCGAGCCCGAGCCAGCCGAGTCTCGTCGGTGAGGTCGCGCCAGTCGTAGGTGTGGGTGACCAGGGTGCGCTCGGGGCCGAGCGCCGCGAGCTCGAAGGACCACTCGTGTCCGGGTGGTGCGAGCCCGGGCTCGGCCGGGCGCCAGGCGAGGCGCGCCCCCTCGACGAAGTCCACGACGTGGTTCTCGCGGAGCTGGCCGTTGGTGAGCTGGGTCGTGAACACCTCACCGACGCGTCGCACGCGCCGGCCGGGCTCGGAACGGGCCAGGTTGTCGTTGCCGTCCCAGCGGGGCTGGGCGGCCGGGTCGGCGATCAACTCAAAGACCCGCGCCGCCGGGGCGGCTATCTCCACGCGGGCGCTCACCACCCGGGTCTCCTCGACGCCCACCGGTCCAGTCAACCACCCGCGACGGGGCCCTCGTTGGGGCCAGAGACGACGAGAGCCCCGGACCCTGGGGCCCGGGGCTCTCGTCGAGTCGGGGGTTAGCCCTTGACGGCCTTTTTGAAGGTCGACCCGATCGACACCTTGGGCGCGCGCGACGCCTTGACCTGGATGGCCTCGCCCGTCTGGGGGTTGCGGGCCGTACGGGCCTTGCGCTCGACGCGCTCGAACGACAGGAAGCCCGACAGAACGATCTTCTCACCCTTCGACACGTTGGCGACCACGACGTCCTCGAAGGACTTCAGGACCTCCGCCACGGTGCTCTTGGTGGCGCCAGTTTCGGCCACAATTGCATCTACCAACTCGGCCTTGTTCACCGGTCGACTCCTTTATCTCTCTTGGATCGGCCCTGGGGACTCCCAGACGCCTGGGCCAGTTTTACCCGTTTTTCTTGGAATTTCGGGCATTTGGGCCATATTCATCGCCGCGCCCACCGGGGTGGCGGGACGTCATCCCTGGTCAGGGCGGGATCATCGGCCGGGATTCTCCCGGATCTGACAGGACCGCGCCCTACGATGGCGCGATGGACAGCCCCCATCGCCCGCAACTGCACGGACTCTTGGAACGCGAGCGGGCCCGGTACCGGGCCGAGCACCCCCGCTCTCTCGCCCTCAGCCAGGGCGCGCGCAACCTCCTCGCGGGCGTGCCCATGACCTGGATGCGCAAGTGGGCCGGCGGTTTCCCCCTCGGCTTTGCTCAAGCGCACGGGGCGAGCGTCACCGACCTCGACGGCCACGACCTGGTCGACTTCGCCCTGGGCGACACCGGGGCGATGGCCGGACACTCCCCGGCGCCGCTGATGGCCGCGCTCGACGAGCGCGTCGGGCGCCTCGGCGGGGTCACCACGATGCTGCCCAACGAGGACGCCCAGTGGGTGGCGGCCGAGCTGACCCGCCGCTTCGGACCGACCCGGTGGTCCTTCACCCTCTCGGCGACCGACGCGAACCGATGGATGTTGCGCCTGGCCCGCATGGTCACCGGCCGGGCGAAGGTGCTCGTCTTCAACTACTGCTACCACGGCACCGTCGACGAGACCATCGTCGTGATCGGGCCCGACGGGCGGGCCGCGTCGCGGCCGGGCAACGTGGGCCCGGCCGCCGACCCGGCCACGACGACGAGGGTCGTGGAGTTCAACGACCTGGCCGCGCTCGAGCGCGAGCTGGCCGCCGGTGACGTGGCCTGCGTGCTGTGCGAACCGGCCCTGACCAACATCGGGATCGTCCTGCCCGAGCCCGGTTTCCTCGAGGGCGTGCGCGCGGCCTGCGACGCGACCGGGACCCTGCTCGTCGTCGACGAGACCCACACCTTCTCCGCCGGACCCGGCGGGGCGACCCGACGCTGGGGACTGGTCCCCGACGCGGTGACGATCGGCAAGTCGCTCGGCGGGGGCGTCCCCTCGGGGGCCTACGGGCTCAGCGAGGAGCTGGCCGCCCGGGTCCTCACCCAGGCGGTCGACGGCTACGACCTCGAGGACGTGGGCGGCGTCGGGGGGACGCTCGCCGGCAACGCCCTGAGCCTCGCCGCCATGCGCGCCGTGCTCGGCGAGGTCCTCACCGACGAGGCCTTCGCGGTGATGGAGGGGCTCGCCACGACCTTCGCGGCCGACGTCGCGGCCACGATCGAGCGCAACACCCTCGCGTGGTCGGTCGTGCAGCTCGGCGCGCGGTGCGAGTACCGCTTCGCCTACCCCGCACCGCGCAGCGGCGGGGCCTCGGCGGCCGCGAGCGACCCCGCGCTCGAGGAGTACCTCCACCTCTACGGGGTGAACCGGGGGGTGCTCATCACGCCCTTTCACAACATGGCCCTCATGTGCCCGGCGACGACGCCCGACGACGTGGCGCGCCACTCGGTCGTCTTCGCCGAGGCCGTCGGCGAGCTGGTCGCCTAGGCCCCGGGCCCGCGAGGGGCCACCCGTAGGATGGGGCCGTGTCCGCCTTCGTCGATCGCGCCCAGCTGCACGCCCGGGCCGGCGACGGGGGCGCGGGCTGCGTGAGCTTCCGGCGCGAGGCGCACGTCGCCAAGGGCGGGCCCGACGGCGGCGACGGCGGCAGTGGCGGCGACGTCTGGCTCGTGGCCGACCACAACCAGGCCTCCCTCCTGGGCTTTCGCGACCACCCCTTTCGCCGGGCGACCGACGGCCAGCACGGCACCTCCAAGCGCCAGCACGGCGCCCGGGGACGGGACCTCGAGGTGGCCGTCCCGGTGGGCACCGTCGTCTACGACCTCGAGGGCGAGGCGCTGGTGGACCTCTCGGTCGAGGGGACCCGCTGGCGGGCCGCGGCCGGCGGGCAGGGGGGCATGGGCAACGCGCGCTTCTTGTCCAACGAGCGCCGGGCGCCGGCCTTCGCCGAGCAGGGCGAGCGCGGCGAGGAGGCCTGGTACAACCTCGAACTGAAGCTCCAGGCCGACGTCGCCCTGATCGGTCTGCCCAACGTCGGCAAGTCGACGCTGATCGCGCGCGTGTCGGCCGCCCGGCCCAAGGTCGCCGACTACCCCTTCACCACCCTCGTGCCCCACCTCGGGGTGGTGCGCGTGGGCGCGCGGGCCGGCCGACCCGACGACGCCACCGAGTTCGTCCTGGCCGACATCCCCGGGCTGATCGAGGGGGCGGCCGAGGGGCGCGGTCTCGGCCACGACTTCTTGCGCCACGTCGAGCGCGCGGCCGTGCTCTGTGTCCTGGTCGACCTGGGCGAGACGGCGCCGCTCGCCCCCGAGGCCCAGCTCGAGGTGCTCCTGCGCGAACTCGGCCGCTACCGGCCCGAGCTGCTCGAGCGGCCCCGGGTCGTGGTGGGCGCCAAGGCCGACGTGGCGGCGCATCCGTGGCCGGCCGACGAGACGATCTCGTCGCTCACCGGGGCCGGGATCGACCGGCTCCTCGGACGCCTGGCCGCCCTGGTCGCCGAGGGCCGGCGTCAGCGGGCGGCCGTCGTCGCCGAGACCGTCGTCGTGCACCGTCCGCTCGCCCGCGAGGTCGCCGTGGAGCACGTCGGGGCGGGCGAGTGGGCGGTCACCGGGCGCGCCGCCGCGCGCGCCGCGCGCTTTAGCGACCTGACCGACGAGGGGGCGCTCGCCGAGCTCGAGCGGCGACTGCGCGAGCTCGGGGTCGAGCGGCTCTTGGTGCGCGCCGGGGCCGCCGACGGCGACGTCGTGCACGTGGGCGGGGTGACCTTCGAGTGGTACCGCCACGCCGGCGCGAGCGCCGAGGGCGCTGCCCACCACCGCGCGACCCGGCGCGAGCGGCTCGCCCGGCACGGCCGACTCGACGGTGAGGGGAGCGGGCCCGAGGACGACGGCGACGATGCCTAGCGTCGTGGTGAAGCTCGGCACCTCCTCGGTGACCGACGGCGAGGGCGGCGTCGACGTGGCGGTCCTCGGGGCCGTGGCGGCCGACGTGGTCGAGCTGCGCGCCGCGGGCTGGTCGGTGGTCGTGGTCACCTCCGGGGCGATCACCGCCGGCTGGGCCGAGGTCGGCGGGGGGCGGCCCCGCCCCCGCGACGCCGTGACCCTCCAGGCGGTCTCGGCGGTGGGCCAGCCGCTGTTGATGCAGGCGTGGCGTCGGGCCTTCGCCGCGGTGGGCGTGCCGGTCGGCCAGGTGCTCCTCGCCCCGCTCGACTTCAGCCACCGGGGCCAGTACCTGCACGCGCGCGACACGCTCGCCGCCCTCGGCGGACTCGGGGTGGTGGCGGTGGTGAACGAGAACGACGCCGTCGCCGACGAGGAGATCCGCTTCGGCGACAACGATCGCCTGGCGGCCCTCGTGGCCAACCTGGTGGGGGCGACCCACCTGGTCCTTCTGACCGACACGCCCGGGCTGCTCACGGCCGACCCCGCCGTGGACAAGGGGGCCACGCTCATCGAGGAGGTGCGGGCCGTCGACGCCGACCTGGAGGCCCGCGCCGGGTCCAGCCGCTCCGGGGTGGGCAGTGGCGGGATGGCCTCGAAGGTCGCCGCCGCGAAGATGGCCGCGTGGTCCGGGGTGACCACCGTCATCGCCCCGGCCCGGGTCGAGCGCGCCCTGGTCCGCGCCCTCTCGGGTGAGCCGGGGGCGGGCACCGTCGTGCACGCGCGACCGGGTCGGCTCTCGGCGCGCAAGTCCTGGATCGCCTTCGCCGTGCCCTCGCGCGGGCGCGTCGAGGTGAACGAGGGGGCCCGGCGCGCGCTCGAAGAGGAGGGGCGCAGCCTGTTGCCCGTGGGGGTGACCGCCGTGGAGGGCGACTTCATCGAGGGCGACGCCGTCGAGGTCGTCGCGCCCGACGGGTCCGTCGTGGCCAAGGGCCTGGCCCGGGTCGGCGCCGCCGAGGTGGCGACCGCCGAGGTCGTGGTCGTGCACCGCGACGACCTGGTGCTCCTTCGTCGGGGCTAGGGAACGCCCGTTACGCTTGGGCCATGAGTGACGCCCTCCTCGCCCAGGGTCGGGCCGTGCGCGCCGCCGCGGCGACGCTGGCCCAGTCGAGCGACGAGGTGCGTCGCGCGGTTCTCCTCGACGTCGCCGACCGGCTCGAGGCGCGCCACGAGGAGATCGTGGCGGTGAACGAACTCGATCTCGCCGACTACGACGACCCCGGCCCGGGGCGTGACCGGCTGACCCTGACCCCGGCGCGGGTCGGGGCGATGGCCCAGGGACTGCGTGACATCGCGGCGCTGGCCGACCCCCTCTTCGAGGTGGCCGAGTCCTTCACCCGACCCAACGGACTGCGCGTCGAGAAGGTCCGCGTGCCCCTCGGGGTCGTGGGCGTCCTCTACGAGAACCGGCCCAACGTCACCTGCGACGTGGCCGGGCTCTGCGTGCGCAGCGGCAACGCCGCGTTCTTGCGGGGATCCTCCTCGGCCCAGCGCACCAACGAGCTGCTCGTCGGACTGTGGCACGAGGCGCTGGAGAAAGAGGGGCTGCCCCAGGGCGCGGTGAGCCTGGTCGCCGATCCCTCGCGCGAGACCGCGGTCGCCTTCATGGGCCTGGTCGGGGTGATCGACTGCCTCATCCCGCGCGGGGGGCCGTCGCTCATCGCCGCGATGCGCGAGCACGCCCGGGTGCCCTACGTCCTCGACGGCGACGGCAACTGCCACGTCTACGTCGACGCGGCGGCCG
>JAKABC010000080.1 GCA_021802025.1 Actinomycetes bacterium | reverse complement strand
GCCGATTCGCGGGCGCTCCGGCGAGGGACCGTCGGGGCTAGGTGAGGGGCCGGGCCCGGCGGTGCCGGGTGCGGCGGGGGTGGGGTTGGCGGCCTCGGTCACGGGGCGTACTCCTTGCGATGGTCGCGGCGGGCGCGGAGCACCGCCGACGGGGCGCCGCGAGCGAGGGGCGCTCGGCGGCCTGGGCACGGTGGTGGGTTCGTTGGTTCGTCAAGGGAGTGGCGCCCGGGCGGGTGTCGCTGTCGCTGGTCCTGGGCTCTGCCACGTCGTCCTCGGTTCGGTGGCGGCTCCGGCGGCCACCGTGACGTCCTTCGCGCCCGTCGGGCGGGCGCCCTACACCCCCCAGGCTAGTGCACGAGTGCTCCCGGCCCGGCTATCCGCCCGCCGAGGGGGTCGTGGAGAGGTGGGAGGACCGGTGTCGCGCAGGGGTCGTCGAGAGCACCGGCGCGAAGTGGACCGGGCCGACCGGGTGGGCGACGAGGTAGTCGAAGGTCTTAGCCACCACCGGGGCGGCGGCGTCGGCGCCGTAGCCGCCCTCGGCGATCACGCAGACCACCACGTAGCGGGGGTGGGTCGTGGGGCCGAACCCCACGAAGAGCGAGTTCGGCTCGAGGCCGGGCGCGTTCGAGGCCGTCCCCGTCTTACCGGCCACCGGGAAGGCCGAGAGGTTGAAGTTGGCGTACTGGTGGAAGGGGTAGTAGCCCGTCCCGCGCGGGTTGTTGATGACGCCCTCGAAGCCCTGGAGGATCGGGTTGCGGATGGCCGGGGGCAGTCGGACGTGGCCGAGCACGTGGGGCTGGTAGCGCACGACGACCTTGCCGTGGGGGTTGACGATGGCGGCGGCCACCTCGGGCTGGTAGCGGGTGCCGCCGTTGGCGAAGGTCGCGTAGGCGTTCGCCAGGGCGATCGGCGTGAAGGCCGTGGTGCCCTGACCGAAGGCCATCTCGATGTTGTCGCCGGTGTACCAGGTCACGGTCGGGAAGGCCTTGGGGTCCGCCGCGTGGAGCTGCTTGCGCACCTCGGGCGAGTCGATCCGTCCGGCGACCTCGTTGGGCAGGTCGACGTTGGTGAGGGTGGTGAGCCCGTACTGCGCGCCGACGTTCTGGATGGGGGTCTGACCGTACTGGCTCTGGTGGATCCAGAAGAGGTAGCCGAGGTTGTAGAAGTAGTAGTCCGACGAGACGGTGATCGCCATCGGCAGGTCGATGAGCCCGGCGGCCGAGTTGTCGTCGTCGTGGAAGAGACAGCCGTGGTTCGTCTTGTTGAGGCACCCCGGGACGACGAAGGTCCCGGTGTCGTTGATGATGTGGTACGCGGACATGATCCCCGTCTGCAGTTCGGCGGTCGCGGTGATCAGCTTGAAGGTCGACCCGGGCGTGTAGAGGCCCTGGATGGCGAAGTTGTTGAAGGCGCCCTTCTTGATCAGCTGGGCGAACTGGGCGTTCGACAGGCCCTGGACGAAGTCGTTGAGGTTGTAGCTCGGGTAGCTCGCCATGGCGAGCACGGCGCCGGTGTTGGGGTCGAGCACCACGGCCGCGCCGTTGGGCGCCTGGGGCCGCAGGTGCGAGACGGGGTCGATCGAGTTCCGATCGGTGAGGATCTGGTACTTCAAGTAGGCGTCGAGCGCCTGTTGGAGCCCGAGGTCGATGTTGGTCACCACCGTGTCGCCGATTCGCGGCGGGGTCGTCTTGATGGCGCCGAGGATCTGGTTGTTGGCGTCGACCTCGATCGTCTGGGTGCCGTCGCGACCCCGCAGGTACTGCTCGTAGTACGCCTCGAGCCCGGCCTTGCCGATCACCGAGTCGGTCTGGTAGCCCTGGTTGGGGTGGGCGGCGAGCTCGGCCCCGGTGATCGGGCCCACGTAGCCGAGCACCGGCGCCGCCGTGTCGCCGCCCTGGGGGTAGAAGCGCTGGGAGGTGCTAAGGACCGTCACCCCGGGGAACTCGCTCGGGTGGAGCTTGATGAACTCGACCTCGCCCGGGGGCGCGTCGTTCATGATGGGGGCGGGCTGGTACGGGCTGTACTGCTGGTCGTTGAGGGCGGCGTTGATCTGCTTCACGCTGAGCCCGGTGAGCGACGAGAGCGTCCCCTTGATCGCCGGGTCCAGGGCCGCCTCGGCCCGCGACAGGCGGATCTGGGTCGTGGTGACGTTGGTCACGAGCGGGGTCCCCTCGCGGTCCAAGATCGACCCGCGGGCGGCCGGGATCGTCGTCACCCGCAGGGAGTTGGCGTAGACCGTCGCGGCCGAGGACCGGTACTCGAGGACCTGGAGGAAGAAGAGGCGCACCACGAGGGCGACCAGCAGCACCAAGAAGAAGCCCCCGATGACCGTCCAGCGCCGCTCGGGGCGGGCCACCACCTCGTCGGGGCCCGCGACGAGGTCGCGGATGCCCACGGGCTTGGGCTCGTTGATGGTCCGGCCGCGCCCGCGTCGCGGGTGCAGCGAGGTCCACGGCCGCCACAGCCGGGTGAACCACGAACCGGTCGGCCGGTCCCGCCAGGAGGGGCTCACCGGCGAACCGCCCGCTGACCGCTCGACCAACGGGCCAGCCGGGCCGCGGGCCGGGCGAGGACGAAGAAGGCGACGGCGTTCACCACCATGGCGGCGAGCAGGTCGTTGCGCCACAGCGATCCGTGCAGCGCCACGACGCCGGCCGCCACGAACAAGAGGGGTGCGCAGAAGCCGGCGACCGCGGCGAGCACCGGCGTGACCCACCACGCCGCCGAGTCGAGGTCACCGATCCCCTCGCGCCCGAGGCGCGAGGCGAACCACGCGAGCACGAGCGCCACCACCAGGGCGAGGCCGAAGGGCGTCGGGGAGTGCGTGTCGAAGAAGACCCCCGACAGCGTCGCGCTGTAGAGGGCGACCGAGGTGGCGCCCGTCAGTCCGACGCAGAACGGCCAGAGCCAGACGATCATCACCACGGCACCGGCGAAGCGCAGCGATGAGAAGACGTCGAGCTGGATCGCCACGAGCACGAGGGTGACGAGCGTCACCGGCACCACCACGCGTCTCACGGGGTGGGCTCCCACAAGACGACGTCGACGTAGGCCAGCTGGCGCAGGTCGGCGTCGGGGGTGAGCACGAGGTTGTAGCTCGCGGCGCCGGGGGTGAGGGTGACGTCCTTCACCGTCGCGATCGGGATGCCCGGGGGAAATAGTCCCCCGCGCAGCCCGTCGGTCACGACCTGCTCGCCCGGCGACGCACCGCTCGACAGCGGCACCGAGGACGACGAGAGACCGCTGTCGATGCCCCGGCCCGAGACGAGCACGTGGGCCGAGCCGCGCGCGAGCACGCCCCCCACCATCGAGTTCGGGTCGGTGATCAGGTCCACGGTGGCCCCACGCGGGGTGGTAGCCACGACCCGCCCGATGAGCCCGCCGTTCGCGACCACGGGCATGCCCACTAGAACACCCGCGTCACGACCCTGGGAGATGCCGATCGTCGCCGAGAAGTTGGTCGGAGCGTCCTGGGTGACCTGAGCCGTCACCATCGGGATCGAGCCTACGAAGGGGACGTGCAGCGCGCTGGTCAGCTCCTCGAGCTGGCGCTCGAAGGCCCAGGCCTCGTTGGCCTTGAGCTCGGCGCGACCGAGCTCGTAGCGCAGCTGGTGGTTCTGGGCGACGACGTCGGAGTAGTTGACGGTGCCCGCGAGGAAGTGGCCGATCGGCCGGGCGATGCCGTTCACCGCCCAACTGAAGGGGGTCACGATCAGGTTCGCGGCCCCGCGCAGCCCCGACCCCACCCCCGTCGTCAGGTAGAGGACGACCAGGGTCACCAGTGCCGCGACCGACAGGGTCAGCGTGCGCCGACGCGAGCGTTCGGTGGCCACGCCTTAACGCGAGGGGCTGGTCTTGAGCATTCGGGAGAAGGCCTCGAGCTCCTCGAGGCACATCCCACTGCCGAGCGCCACGCAGTTGAGCGGGTCGTTGGCGACGATGATGGGCATGTTGGTCTCGTACTCGAGGCGTGCGGCGAGCCCGGCCAGCAGCGCCCCGCCACCGGTGAGGACGATTCCCTGCTCCATGAGGTCGGCGGAGAGCTCCGGCGGCGTGCGGTCCAGGGTGATCTTCACGGCGTCGACGATGGCCTGGACCGGCTCCTCGATCGCCTGACGGATCTGCTCGGTCGAGATGACCACGGTCTTGGGCAGGCCCGTCACCAGGTCGCGGCCGCGGATCTCGGCGCGCAGCTCCTCCTCGAGCGGGAAGGCCGAGCCCAGCTGCATCTTGATCTCCTCGGCGGTGCGCTCACCGAGGGCCAACTGGAACTCCTTCTTCACGAACGCGACGAGCGCCTCGTCGAGCTCGTCGCCACCGACGCGGATCGACTGGCTCGTCACGATGCCCCCGAGCGAGATGACCGCGACCTCGGTCGTGCCACCACCGATGTCGACGACCATGTTGCCGGTCGGCTCGTGGATCGGCAGGCCGGCCCCGATCGCCGCGGCCATCGGCTCTTCGATGATGTACGCCTTGCGCGCGCCGGCGAACTCCGCCGCCTCCATCACCGCGCGCTGCTCGACGCCGGTAATCCCCGACGGCACGCAGATGACCATCCGCGGCTTGGCGAAGCGGCGCTGGTGAACCCGGTGGATGAAGTAGCGCAGCATCTTCTCGCAGATCTCGAAGTCCGCGATGACGCCGTCCTTGAGGGGTCGGATCGCCTGGATGTTGCTCGGCGTGCGACCGATCATCCGCTTGGCCTCGGCGCCCACCGCGAGGGGCTTGCCGTCCTTCACGTCGACCGCCACCACCGACGGCTCGTTCAGGATGATGCCGCGCCCGCGCACGTACACCAGCGTGTTCGCGGTGCCCAGGTCGACGGCCATGTCGCGACCGAGCACAGAGAATCGACTATCTACCATTGAGAACCTCTTAGCCCCGACACCCTCACCAGGCTAGGCCATCGCGCGAGGAGCCAACCAGTGCGAGGCGCTAGCCCAGGTGGGGGAAGAAGAGCGCGACCTCGCGCCGGGCCGACGCCTCGGAGTCCGAGCCGTGGATCAGGTTCTCGCCCATGTCGGTGGCCAGGTCGCCCCTGATGGTGCCGGGCAGGGCCTCGGCCGGGTTGGTCGCCCCCATCATCGTGCGCACCAGCCGCCAGGTCTCCTCGGGGCCCTCGATGACACAGACCATCGCCGGACCCCGGGTGATGAAGGCCACCAGGCGCTCGTAGAAGGGCTTGCCCCGGTGCTCGGCGTAGTGGGCCTCGGCGGTGGCGAGGTCGATGGTGCGCAGCTCGGCGGCGGCCAGCGTGAGCCCGCGGGCCTCGAGGCGGGCCAGGATCGTCCCCACGAGTCCGCGCTCGACCCCGTCGGGCTTGACGATCACCAGGGTCCGAGACATCCGGAGAACTCTAACAGGGTCAGCGACGGTGACGGTCCTCGAGGTGTAGCAGCTCGCCGCGGACTTCGGCCACGAGGTACAGGCTCCCGCACACGACGATGAGGTCGTCGTCGCTCGAGTGCTCGCGCGCGTGCGCGAGGGCGCTCATCGCGCTGGGGTGTTCGTAGGCGACGGCGCCGTGGCGGCGCAGCACCGCGGCGAGCTCATCGGGCGGGACCGCCCGCGGGGAGCGCGGAGCGCACACGTGGAACTCGGCGAAGCCCGCACCGAGGAGGGGCCGCACCGTGTCGTCGAGGTCGCGACCGCGCAGCACACCGAGCACGCAGCGTCGCTGGCCCGTGATGTCGAAGGCGCCGTCGAGCGCGGCCGCCAGTGCGCGCACGCCCGCCGGGTTGTGGGCCCCGTCGACCACGATGAGCGGATCACGCGAGAGCACCTCGAGGCGCCCGGGCATCGAGACGCCGGCCAGGGTCGTCGTGACGACCTCGTCGCCCAGCGCGCGCCCCAAAAAGGCCTCGGCGGCGGTGATGGCCGTGGCCGCGTTGACGCCTTGATGGATCCCGTGCAGCGAGAGGAGGACCTCCTCGTAGGTCGCGTAGGGCGTGCGCACGCTGAGCGCGCGCCCGCCGACCGCGAGCTCGTTGTCGACCAGCTCGTAGGCGTCGTCGAGGCGCCAGAGCGTGGCGCCGAGGGTCCGGGCCCGGGCCGCGGCGATGGCGACCACCTCCGGGTCGGTCGTCCCGACGATGGCCACGCCGTCGGCGCGGAAGATGCCCACCTTGTCGGTCGCGATCGCCGCCACCGTCGGGCCCAGGACCTCGGTGTGGTCCAGGTCGACGTTGGTGAGCACCGCGACCGAGGAGTCGATGACGTTGGTCGCGTCCCAGGTGCCCCCCATGCCCACCTCGATCACGGCCACGTCGACGCCCTCGTCGGAGAAGTGCAGCAGGGCGGCCACCGTCAGAAGCTCGAAGCGCGACAGGGTGAGCCCGAGGGACGCCTCCACCTCGCTCAGGCGCTCGAGCAGGCCGACCAGGTCCTCGTCGGCGATCGCCAGGCCGTTGACCGCGATCCGCTCGTTCACCGCGTGCAGGTCCGGGCTCGTGTAGGTGCCCACCCGCAGGCCGGTCCCCATCAAGAGGGCGCTGGTCAGGGTGGTCGTCGTCCCCTTGCCGTTCGTCCCGGTGATGTGGACGCTCGGGTAGTCGCGCTGCGGGTCCGCCAGCGCCGCCAGCGCCGCGCGCGTCGGCTCGAGGGTCGGGGTCCGGTGGGCTCCGGCGAGACGCTCGAGGTCGACGTGCGACTCGAGCCAGGCGAGCGCCGCGTCGTAGGTCGCGAAGCGCACGCCCTAGCTCGCTCGACGGGCCCGCGTCGCCTTTCGCGTCTCGTACACGGGCAGCATCCCCTCGCTGACGGCCTCCTTGGTGACGACGCAGCGCACGACGTCGCTGCGTCCGGGCACGTCGTACATCGGCTCGAGCAGCACGTGCTCGAGGATCGAGCGCAGGCCGCGCGCGCCCGTCCCGCGCTCGAGCGCCAGGTCGGCGATCGCCTCGAGGGCGTCGTCGTCGATCACGAGCTCGACCCCGTCCATCGCCAGGACCTGCTGGAACTGCTTGACGAGGGAGTTCTTCGGCTCGGTGAGGACCCGGATGAGCATCTCGCGATCGAGCTGTTGGACCGAGCCGATGATCGGCAACCGGCCGATGAACTCCGGAATCAGACCGAAGCGCACCAGGTCCTCGGGCAGGACGTGACGGAAGAGCTCGAGGTCGCCCGAACGGCGCGACTCGACGGGCTGGTTGAAGCCCATCGAGCGCTTGCCGAGGCGCCGCTCGATGATCGTCTCGAGCCCGGCGAAGGCGCCCCCGCAGATGAACAGGATGTTCGAGGTGTCGATCGAGATGAACTCCTGGTGGGGGTGCTTGCGCCCACCCTGGGGCGGGACGCTCGCCACGGTGCCCTCGAGGATCTTGAGCAGGGCCTGCTGGACGCCCTCGCCCGAGACGTCCCGGGTGATCGAGGGGTTCTCGGCCTTGCGGGCAATCTTGTCGATCTCGTCGATGTAGATGATCCCCCGCTCGGCCCGCTTCACGTCGAAGTCGGCCGCCGCGAGCAGCTTCAACAGGATGTTCTCGACGTCCTCGCCCACGTAGCCGGCCTCGGTGAGGGCCGTGGCGTCGGCGATGGCGAAGGGCACGTTGAGCATCCGGGCCAGCGTCTGGGCGAGAAAGGTCTTGCCGCACCCGGTCGGGCCCAGCAGCAGGACGTTCGACTTGGCGACCTCGACGTCGTCGTCGTGCAGGGGTCCGGTCTGGATCCGCTTGTAGTGGTTGTAGACGGCGACGGCGAGGATCTTCTTCGCCTCGGCCTGGCCGATCACGAACTCGTCGAGAAAGGCCGAGACCTCCCGCGGCGTG
>JAKABC010000079.1 GCA_021802025.1 Actinomycetes bacterium | reverse complement strand
GTCGCGTCCGGGGGGCGCCGTAGATGGCCTCGATGGCGGCCGGGGAGAAGAAGGCGAAGACCTCGAGCACGCGGGCCGGCTCGACGTCGCCCATCACCCCGGCGCGGCCCAGGCCGTAGAACTCGACGGCGTTGAGCCCGAGGGCGTGGGCCCGCTCTCGCGTGCCGGGATCGAAGTAGAAGGCCGCCCCGATCTTCTGGATCGGGTCGGCGAGGGCGCGGGCGAGGTCGAGGGAGTCCACGGCGCGAGCCTAAGGACTCGGCGGGTCGCTCGCCGCGAGGGTCGCCCCGTCGCGGCGCACCCGCAGCTCGACCGTCGCGCCGCGGCCTCCGCCCACGAAGCGGGCCGAGCCCCCGTGGCGTCGGGCGATCTCGGCCACGATCGCGAGGCCGAGCCCCGTGCCGCCCCGGTCGCGGCTGCGCGCCGAGTCGGCCCGGGTGAAGCGCTCGAAGAGCCGGTCGCTCGTGGCGAGGTCGACGCCCTCGCCGTCGTCGGCGACGGTGACGACGGCCTCGTCGCCCTCGGCGCGCACCGCCAGGCGCAGCTCGGCCTGGGTGTAGCGCAGCGCGTTGTCGACGACGTTGCGCACCATGTGGCGCAGCATCGTCTCGTCCCCGATGACCCGGGTGGGCTGGACCATCGAGGTGTCGACCACGAGCTCGGTCATGGCGCGCACCCGCGAGGCCTCGTCGAAGAGCAGGTCGTCGAGGTCGACCTCGACCGGGTAGACCTCGAGGCGGGACTCGTCGCTGCGCGCCAGCCAGAAGAGGCGCGAGATGAGCGCGTCGAGGCGGCGCCCCTCGCGAACCACGGTGTCGGCGACGCGCTGCCAGTCGGCGCGCTCGGGGTCGGCCGCGGCCCGCTGGGTCGTCGCCAGCAGCGTCGTGAGGGGGCTGCGCAGCTCGTGGCTGGCGTTGGAGACGAACTCCTGCTGGAACCGCGAGGCCGACTCCAGGCGCGCCAGCATCGCGTTCACCGTTCGGCTGAGCCGGGCGATCTCGTCGTCCCCGCCGATGACGGGCACCCGCTCGGAGAGGTCGCGCCCGGCGATCTGGTCGACGCGCCGGCGGATGCTCTCCACCGGCGCCAGGGCGAGGCCGAGGCCGAGCCAGATGATGGCCCCCGAGAGCACGAGCAAGAGGGGGAAGGAGACCCCCAGGCTCAGCAGCAGGGTCCCCTCGCTGTGGGCGATCGGCGCCTTGTAGAGGAAGCCGTAGACCAGGCCGATGCCCTCGGGGGTCGAGATGAGGGCGGCCTGGCCCGAGGAGAGTAGGTCGAGGTAGGGCTGGGTGTACTGGGTGCGCACGTAGTGCACGGCCAGCCCGCTGGGCTGGGCCGGGTCGATGCGCGCCGTGGCGATCACCGGCGCGCTGGCGATGGCGGCGCTGGCCGCGAGCACCCGGGTGCCCGAGCGGTTGGTGACCTGGACGACGACGTCGCCGACGTCGGTGAGCGTGAGGCGCTTTCTGATCGGCCGGTTCGCCAGCGCGAAGCGCTCCTGGGTCTGTTGGATCACCGCGTCGACCTCGTTGGTCGCCTGGTTCACCAGCGCCCGGTGGACGAGGTCGTTCAGCGCCAGCCCGGTGAAGGACAAGATGACCCCAATCGCCACCACGAAGATCAGCGTCAGGCGCACCCTGATCGACAGGGGCGCCGGACGGCGCATCAGGCCTCGCGGACGCTGTAGCCGAGTCCGCGCACCGTGCGCACGAGCGACGGGCCCCCGGCGAGGTCGACCTTGCGGCGCAGGTAGCCGACGTAGACCTCGACGATGTTCTGGTCGCCGTCGAAGTCGTCGCCCCACACCGCCTCGAGGATCTCGCCCTTGGAGAGGACCTCGCGGGGGTGGCTGAGCAGGAACTCGAGCAGGCTGAACTCGCGCGGGGTCAGCGACACCGGCCGGCCGTGGGCGGTGACCTGGCGGGTCACCGGGTTGAGGCTGACCTCGCCGACGGTGAGGCTCGCGGGACGGCCCCGCTCCTGACGACGCAGGAGGGCGTGGACCCGCGCCATGAGGACGGTGCGCTCGAAGGGCTTGCGCAAGAAGTCGTCGGCGCCCACGTCCAGGCCCTCGACCTCGTCCCACTCGCCCTCTTTGGCCGTGAGCATCAGCAGCGGGGTGGCCACCCCGGCCGCGCGCAGGTCCTGGCAGACCCGAAAGCCGCTGCGCTTGGGCAGCATGATGTCGAGCACGATGACGTCGTAGTCGCCGCGCATCGCCTCGGCGAGCCCGCTGTCACCGTCGTGGCGCACGACGACCTCGAAGCCGTCGTCGACGAGCAGCCCGGCCACCGCCGCCGCCTGGCCGGGGTCGTCCTCGACGATCAGCACCCGCCGGGGTCCGTCGCTCATTGCAGGTAGAGGTTACCGTTGCCCTCTTCGACGACGTCGAGCTTGGTCAGCCCGTGGGGCGCCGGCCCGCTCACGACGTCGCCGGTCATCACCTCGAACTCCGAGCCGTGGCAGGGACAGACGATCAGCTGCATCGAGGGGGCGTAGCCGACCGTGCAGCCCAGATGCGGGCAGACCGCGTCGTAGGCGACGAAGGGCCCCTCCTTGGTGTGCACGACGATCCCGGGCTCCCCGTTGCCCGGGATGGTGAAGCTGGCCGCCGCGTTCGTGGGCACTTGACTCGCGCTCCCGAGCAGCGTGCCCTTGGGGTGGCTGGTCGTCGTCGAGCTCGCCGAGTTCGTCGCGGGCGTCGCGCTCGCGCCCGTCGCGGGCGCGCTCGGGGTGGTCGTGGCCCCGCTCGTCGCGCTCGTCGGACTGAGGGTGCGTCCGGGGCCGCTCGCGCCCGCCGCGAGGATCTTGCCGCCCTCGGCCACCAGGGCGCCCACGGCGAGGGCGCCGGCGAGTCCCCCGACCACGGCGCTCGTGCCGGCGATCAGCGTGCGCCGGTCGACGGCGTCGAGGTGGCGCCGGTCGTAGAGGGAGGGGCGCTCACCGAGAAGCACCGGACAGCGCGCCGGGCCGCAGGCTGCGCGCAGGGCCCGGCACCGACCCTCGTCGTAGTGGCCACAGAGCGACTGCACGCTCGAAAAGGCGATCGGCACCAGCGTCGGGGCCGGGGCCCCCTGCTGGCGCGCGGCGATCTCGGCGAGCTTCGCGTCGACGCTCAGGCGCGAGCCGCCCCCGGCGACGATGAGGGGGATCCAGGCGAAGAAGAAGACGATGTCGCTGCCGGTGAAGTACGGGCTCGTGTGGAAGCTCACCGTGAGAAAGAGGCTGAGCGATATCAGCAGCCCGCCCGCGGCGGCCACCCGGGTCCACAGTCCGAGCACCGTGCCCAGCCCCACGACGAGCTCGCCGAAGGCGAGGACGACGCCGATCAGTCGGGCCTCGCCCACCAGGTGGGCCAGCAGCCCGCCGATCGGGCTCGTCGTGACGGCGAAGGCCATCTGGTGCTGGATCGAGATCGAGCTCGCCGGGTTGGTGAAGGCGGGATTGGCCAGCTTCTGCAGGCCCGCGTAGATGAAGGTCACCCCGACGAAGAGCCGCAGGGGCAACAGCGCCCACTCCGACATCGCCCAGGCCCGCGGCGGGGCGTGCAGGGGCCGGGGCCGCGTCGCTCTCGCCCGAGCGGGCGCGCGGCGGCTTCGGGGGGCGTCCGGGCTGGTCACCCGGTCATGGTAGGGGTGAGCCACGATTCGTCCCCGGGACACTCTTAGCGAGGTCTTAGCGCCCCCGGGCACGCCACCCCGGTGACCCACCAGAATGGTCCGATGCTCGCCTCGATCGTCACGACGGTTACGAGCGAGCTCCACCGGCTGAGCCCCGGCCTCGTCGTCGCGCTCGTCGCCCTGCTGGTCTTTGGCGAGGCGGCCCTCTTCATCGGCTTCGTGCTGCCCGGGGAGACCTCGGTGATCGTGGCCGGGGTCATCGCGAGCCAGGGCCGGCTGAACGTGGGCGTCTTGTGCGCGGTCGTGGTGGCCGCGGCCGTCGTGGGCGACACGGTCGGCTACGAGGTCGGGCGACGCTTCGGGCCGCGCCTGCTCGAACGGCGGGTCTTCGAGCGGCGACGGGCCGCGCTCGAGCGCGCCCTCGCCTCGCTCGATCAGCGCGGGGCGACCTTCGTCTTCATCGGGCGCTTCACCGCGTTCTTGCGCGCGGTCACCCCGGGGCTCGCCGGCCTCTCGGGCATGGCCTATCGCCGGTTCCTCCTCGCCAACGCCGCCGGCGGTTTGATCTGGGGCGTCGGCTACACCCTGCTCGGCTACTTCGCCGGCCACGCGCTCTCGACGATCGAGCGCTGGTCGAGCTGGTTCGCCCTCGCGGTGCTCGTCGTCGTGGTCGCGGCCGTCGTGGTCGTGCACCTGCGCCGACGCGCGCGAGCGCGCGAGCGCCGGGACCGCATCGACATCGAGGGCGAGGGCGAGGGCTCAGCGAAGTAGGGCGAGCACCGACTCGTCCTCGACCACCCAGGCGCGCCCGTCGAAGGCGAGCAGCCCCCGCGCGCTGGCGGTCGGTCCCTTGCCGCGCACGAGGGAGCGCACGTGGACCTCGCCGCGGGCCCACCGCGATCGCGCCAGGGCGATCGGGTCGAGCTCGACCGAGCGCGCCTCGACCAGGCCCGCGCCGAGGTGGGCCGTCGCAGCGACCGCCGCGGTGATCCGGGCCAGCTGGCGGCGCGCGAGGGCCGCCTCGGCGCGGGCGCGGCGTCGCCACGGGGGCCGGGTCCCCTCGAGGTAGCCGCCGGCGACGAGCCCGGCCGGGTCGGCGAAGACCACCCAGCCCGTCGGACCCTCCCCGAGGGCCTCGGCCACCCGGGCGGCGTGGGCGAGCGCGTGGGGCACGACCCAGGGCAGGATCCACGCCTCGGGACCGAGCCACGAGGGCCAGGCCGCGGTGATGAGGCGCACCGTCACTCGCAGTCCCCGCGCGCGGGCGTGCTCGATAACCGCGCGATAGCGCGCGAGGGCCGACTCGTCGACCTCGCCGGGGAGGGGTTCCACGCGGGCCCACTCGACCGAGAGGGCGACGCCCGCGAGGCCGAGCTCGGCCGCGGCGTCGAGGACCTCCTCGTAGCGGGCCCACAGCCCCGCGGCCTCGCCGGGACCCTCGTGGCGGCCGAGCGCGATGGTCGAGGCGTAGCAGGTGGCCGGTCGGCCCCGCCCGTCGAGGCCGCCCTCGACCGCGTAGCCGTCGAGCGCGAGGAGCGTCGTCGCCATGAGCTGAGTCTCCCACGGGCGCTCGGCCCCGGCGCTAGCGTCGGGCCGAACCAAGGAGGATCGATGGCCGATGAGGTGCTGAGCGAGCGGCGCGGACGCGTCGCGCTGCTCACGATCAACCGACCCGAGGCGCGCAACGCCATCAACCTGGCGACCGCCCGGGCCCTGTCGGGGGCGCTCGACGAGTGCGCGAGCGACGACGCGGTGAGCGTGGTGGTGCTCACCGGGGCCGGCGACAAGGCCTTCTCGGCCGGCATGGACTTAAAGGCCTTCGCCGCCGGCGAGGTGCCCATCACCGAGCACGGCTTCGCCGGGATCACCAAGCGCGACTTCGACAAGCCGCTCATCGCCGCGGCCAACGGCGCGGCCCTGGCCGGTGGCTTCGAGATCCTCATCAGCTGTGACCTGATCGTGGCGGCCGAGCACGCCGTCTTCGGCATCCCCGAGGCCCAGCGCGGGCTCATCGCCGGCGGGGGCGGCCTGATCCGCCTGCCGCGGCGCGTGCCCCTCGCCGTCGCCTACGAGATGGCCCTCACCGCCGACCCGATCAGCGCGGCGCGCGCCTACGAGCTCGGGCTCGTCAATCGCGTCGTGGCGGCCGCCGAGCTGCTCGAGGTGGCCGTCGCCCTGGCCGAGCGCATCGCGAAGAACGCCCCGCTCGCGCTGCGCGCCTCGAAGTCGGTGATGCGCCGCTCGCTCGAGCTCACCGAGGCGGAGTCCTGGGCGATCAGCGACGAGGCCTTCGGCGCCATCGGGCGCAGCGCCGACGCCCTCGAGGGCGCCGTGGCCTTCGCCGAGCGGCGCGAGCCGAACTGGCAGGGTCGGTGACCCTCGCCCACCCGGGCCCCCAGCTCGCCGACGCCCTCACGATCGTGCGGCTCTCGCTGCACGTGTTCGCGGCCTGCGTCTGGGTCGGGGGCCAGGTGACCCTCGGTGGGCTCGTGCCGACGCTGCGCCGCGAGGCCCCCCAGGTGCTCGCCGGCGTGGCGCGCGCCTTCGCCCGGCTCGCCTGGCCGGCCTACGCGCTCTTGATCGTGACCGGCGTCTGGAACGTCGCGGCGGTGCACGCCAGCCAGGCCTCGTCGGCTTGGACCGTCGTGTTCGCCCTCAAGATGGTCCTCGTGGTCGTCGCCGGGGTCGGCACCCTCGTCCACCAGCGCGCCACTTCGCCGTCGCTGCGCGGCGCCGCCGCCGGGGTCGGCACGCTCGCGACGGTCGCCGCCCTCGTCCTCGGGGTCGCCCTGGCCGGCTGAGCCGGATTACGGCGATCGGTCACCCCGACCCGGTCGGGTCGACCAGGGGTAACGACGCCGCCCGTGAGGGAAGAGCGGAGCCGGCCGGGCGCGCGCGCCTCGGGGGGCGTCATCTGGATCGGGCGGGGCGCCGAATACCTCACGCCGGTACGTTCCGGTCCCGGCGGCTGTACGCTTCGGATAGCACGACAAAGGAGAAGGCCGTGTTCTTTGGTGAGATTTTTGGACCGGACCTGCTGATCGTCGTGATCGTCGTCGCGGTGCTGGTCTTTGGTGGCTCGGCCATCCCCCGCCTGGCCCGCAACCTCGGCAGCGCGAAGAGCGAGTTCGAAAAGGGCCTCAAGGACGCCAAGGCCTCCGCCAAGGCGAGCGAGACCACCGAGTCGTCCACCGACTCCGAGACCAAGTAGCCCCGAGCCGGGGCCCGTGGAGCTCGTCGAGCTCGCCGATCGCCTCTGGCGCGGCGAGGACCCCGGCCACAAGGACGCCCCCCTCGGTGCGGGGGCGCCGCTCGCGGAGGTGGCCGACGGGGTCGCCTTCTTGCCCAACTTCGCCAACTGCTCGATCGTCGACACCGGTGACGGCCTGGTCATGGTCGACACGGGCTCGCCGCTCACCGCCGCGCGGGTCTTCTCTGAGGTGCGCGCCTGGCGCGACGCGCGCCTGAGCCGCGCCGTCTTCAGCCACGGCCACATCGACCACGTCTTTGGCGTCGGACCCTTCGACGAGGAGTCGACCGAGCGGGGCTGGCCCCGGCCCACCGTCGTCGCCCACGCCCACCTGCCCCGGCGCTTCGAGCGCTACGTCATGACCGCCGGCTACAACGCCGTCATCAACCGCCGCCAGTTCGGCGTCGAGAGCCTCGAGTGGCCAATCGAGTACCGCTACCCCGACGAGACCTACGAGACGACCACGTCGTTCACCCTCGGCGACGACCACTTCGAGCTGCGCCACGAGAAGGGCGAGACCGACGACGCCACCGTCACCTGGCTGGCCAGCCGGCGGGTCCTGTTCACCGGGGACCTCTTCATCTGGAACAGCCCCAACGCCGGCAACCCCCAGAAGGTCCAGCGCTACCCCAAGGAGTGGGCCGAGGCGCTGCGGCGCATGGCCGAGCTCGGCGCCGAGACCCTCCTGCCGGGCCACGGCCTGCCGATCTTTGGCGCCGCCCGGGTTCACCAGGCGCTCACCGAGACGGCCGAGTACCTCGAGCACCTGGTCGAGGCGACCCTGGCGGTGATGAACGCCGGCGGGCGCCTCGACGAGGCCCTCCACAGCGTGCGCCCCCCGGCGCACCTGGCGGCGCGACCCTACCTGCAGCCCTACTACGACGAGCCCGAGTTCATCGTGCGCAACGTC
>JAKABC010000078.1 GCA_021802025.1 Actinomycetes bacterium | reverse complement strand
GTCCTGCTCGCCAAGTGCGCGGGCGCCCGCCGCTTCACGGTCAACCACCACCTGGCCCGGGTGAAGGCGAACCTGGATACCCGATCGGCCGAGCGAGAAGTGCTCTCGGAAAGTGGTGGTACGTGCGAGCCATCAACTTCTTCCTTCTCTTGGTCGGCGTTCTCCTTCATCAACGAGTTCAATGCCTGGAAAAATGGGCAGTCCGTTGACTCACCCGTCAACGAGGACGGCAGTCGCGGCCTGGCCTGGCGCCACGAACTGCCCGGCGACGTCTTCGAGTGCGCGAGCGTGGACGCGGCCCGCGCTCTCGAGAACTTCTCTGCGTCGAGGCGGGGTGAGCGCAGTGGTGCTGCTGTCGGGTTCCCCCGCTTTCAGTCCAAGGGAAAGGTGACGCCAAGCTTCCGGTTGCGCAACCGCGCAACGTCGGGGACAGCCCCTTCGAGCCAGCCCATCCGCTTCACCGATCCCTCGCACTTGCGACTACCGAAGTTCGGACCAGTGAAACTTTTCGGGCCCACCCGCAAGGTGCGCCGGATGATCGACTCGGGTCGCTTTCACGTCTACTCGGCCACGCTCACCCAGCGTGCCGGTCGTTGGACCTTGTCACTCACCGGGGTGGCTGCTGAACTTCACCAAGCCGAGCGCAGTCGCACCAACCGTCACGCCGTCCCTGTCGGGGTCGACCGGGGGATCATCTCCCTTGTCGTCGCCGCCGACGCGAACAGCGATTTCTTTGAGAGCTTCGAGGGGGTGACAACATTGAAGCAAGCGCAAGCGTCGCTGAAGGCGGCCAACCAGGCCCTGGCCAGAACCACACCGGGGTCGAAGGGTCGCCAACGAGCGAGGGCTCGACTCGCGAAGACCCACCGCAAGGTCGCCAATACCCGACGACACTTAGTCCACCAGGCTTCCAAGACCCTCGTGGACAGATGCCAGGTCCTCGTCATCGAGGACCTGAACGTCGCAGGCATGGTGAGGAACCGACACTTGGCGAGATCCATCTCGGACGCCGCGATGGGAGAGCTCTCCCGCCAGCTCCTCTACAAGGCTCGCTGGCACGGGGTGGAAGTGCGAGTAGCCGATCGATTCTTCCCGAGTTCCAAGACGTGCTCGGGCTGTGGCGAGCTCAAAACTGACCTCGACCTGTCGACGCGGACCTACGCGTGTGGGACCTGCGGCCTGGTCATCGACCGCGACCTCAACGCGGCCATCAACCTCGCCCGCTGGCAACCCAAGGAGCCCTCAGCACTGACGCTGCTGGCTCGAACGCCCGCTCTGCTTCTGTCCACAGCCTGATCCCATTGGGATCTGCACCGCGAAGCACGCGGGAAGAGCCGATCGTCACCCGCACAACCGTCACGGCAACGTGATGAGGGCCTTGGGTCGGAACCGAGTACTCAGACGAATGATTGTCTGGGAAGTCGGACGGTGAGCAAGCACCGCTGAGTCACTTCGCTCAGTTGGTCAAGGCGAACCGGTGGGTCCAAATAGGACACACGCTGTAAGCCCCTCGGTTTCGAGAGCGCTGCGCGCGACGCGCGACGCGGCTCAGGGTACGCCGTGGCGATTCGTCGCTAGTGTTATCTGCATGGTTACGCAGATAGTCAGAGAGCCCTCGGCGCGCGAGGTCGACGTCGCGGTCGAGACGATGCGGCTTTTGGCGGACCGGACGCGCCTGCGGATCGTGTGGGCGCTCTTGCACGGTGAGCACTCGGTGAACGAACTCGCCGAGCACGTCGGCATGACCGCGGCCGCCGTCTCCCAACACCTGGCCAAGCTCCGACTCGCCCACGTCGTGACCGTCCGTCGAGACGGCACGCGGGCCTACTACTCGACCGACGACGAGCACGTGCGCACCCTCGCCGAACAGGCGCTGTTCCACTCCGGCCACGCCGGGGCGCCGCGACGCCGAGAGCGCCGGGGGGCCGACGCGTGAGCCACGACGTCGGCTCGTGCGCCCCGTGGGGGCCGGCGCCGCGCATCAACGACGGCGGGGAGTCGGCCGACCGGCGGGCGGCCCACCGGGCGGTCGCCTGGTCGGCCGGCGGCCTGTGCCTCGCCGGCGCGGTGGAGCTCGTGGTGGCGGCCCTCGGCCACTCGGCGGGTCTGCTCGGCGACGCGTTCCACAACCTGGCCGACGTGGGCACCTCGGGGATCGTCTTTGTGGGGCTGCGGGTGTCGCGCCGGCCGGCCACGGCGTCACACCCCTACGGCTGGGACCGGGCCGAGGACCTCTCGGGCCTCGGGGTCGCCCTGTTGATCTGGGCGAGCGCGGCGCTCGCGCTCGTGGTGAGCGTGCGCAAGCTCCTCGACGGCGCCACGGCGTCGCACCTGGGGGTGGGTGTCGCGGCGGCGGCGCTCGCGGTCATCGCGAACCTGCTGGTCGCCCGCTACAAGCTGCGCGTGGGCCGGCGCATCCGCTCGGCCGCGCTGGTGGCCGACGCCCGCCACTCGTGGATCGACGCGGCCTCCTCGGCCGGGGCCCTGCTCGGTCTGGCCGGGGTCGCCGCCGGGCTGTGGTGGGCCGACGGCGTGGCGGGACTCCTCATCACCGGGATCGTGGCCCACGTGGCCTACGACGTCAGTCGCGACGTCATCGTGCGCCTGGTCGACGCCGTGGCGCCCGAGACGCTCGAGGCCGCCACCGCCGCGGCGAGCGCGGTCGCCGGTGTTGGCCACGTCCACGCCAAGGGCCGCTGGACCGGACGGGCCCTCATCGTGGAGGTCGAGGGCTACGTGGCGCCCGAGACCTCGGTCGAGGCGTGCGAGCGCATCGGCGACGAGGTGCGCAAGGCGGTAGCCGAGGCCGTGCCCGAGACGCGGGTCGTGACCTTCTCGGCGCGATCCCTCTCGCGCGAGGACTGAGGTGTCCGAGGGGATCCGTGGCTGACGAACTCGACCTCGACGACGCGCGCCGGCGCTACCACTTCGCCCTGGCGCCCGAGGACCTCGACCGGCTGCCCTTCTACGCCGCGCTCCTCGCGCGCCTCGAGGACGACGAGGGGGCGCTGGGTCTGCTCGCGAGCGTGCGGGCCGAGCAGCGCAACCCCATGCTGGTCCTCGCCGCGCTGCACCGCGCCGCTCTGCTCGGCCACCCGATCCTCGCGCCCCTCTACGACGCGATCCGCCACGACGCGCCGACCGACGTCGACGCCGCGGCCGACGCCGTGATCGCGGTCGTGCGCGCCGAGCCCGACGTGGTGCGTTCCCAGCTGTGGCGCTCGACCCAGACGAACGAGCCCGGTCGCAGCGCCGTGCTCCAGGCCGTCGTGCGCGACCTGGTCGCACCCGACGAGACAATGGCCGTCATCGACGTCGGGACCTCGGCGGGCATCAACCTCTTCTTCGACCGGTTCCCGGTGCGCGCGCGCGACGACGGTGACCCGCTCACCCTCGTGTGCGAGGACGAGGGCGACGTCGATCGCGCGACGCCGCTGCCGAGAGTCGGTGCGCGCGTGGGGATCGACCCGTACCCCCTCGACCTCGGCGACGACGATGACCGGCTGTGGCTGAAGGCCTGCCTGTGGCCCGAAGAGCGGCGTCGCCACGAGCGCTTCGACGCGATCGTCGCGCGCTACCGCGCGTGGCCCGCGACCACCCTGCTCAAGGGTGACGCGCTCGATCGGCTCGACGACGCCCTCGAGCTGGCCGCGAACGACGACCTGCGCGTGGTGGTGAACACCTGGTCCGCCTTCTACTTCTCCGAGCCCGAGCGCCGCGCCTACTACGAGGCGCTGCGTGAGCGCGGCGCGTCAAGCAACGTCGCGTGGGTCTCGATCGAGTCGACCCTGGTCGCGTGGCCTGGTTTCGAGGAGACCTCCGACGAGCGACGGCGTGGCGCGAGCCAGGTGGTGGTGTCGCGCCCGGGTGAGGCCCCGGTACGATGGGGGTGGTGCCATCCCCACGGTCGGTGGGTGGAGCGCCTGAGCAGGGCCTGAGCCCCGCGGCCCGGTCCGCGTGAGGCTGTCGTGAGTGCGCGGTGGAGTGCGCTCGGTGTGGATAACGTGCGCCTAAGTCGTTGGTTACTTCGACCGTGCGCGCCAATCCGGTGGAAAACGACCCCGGAGTTGGGTAAAACCCGATGATTTCGCCCCTGGCCCTTGGCGGGGCCCCGGGGCTCTGGCACAGTGACGGTCGTAGTCCACGCAGTACCTGCCCACCGACTTCGAGCCGAGAGGTGAGAGGGAGGCGGGGGGCGAGGGACCCCGCAAGGGGGACGGAGCCCTTCGAGCGGTAGCGGAGTTCGGTCCGCGACCCGCGAGAGGCCAATGGCGTGGAGTGCATGCCGCTAGCGGTGCCCTGTCCGACACGGGGTGCCGGTGGTGTGCCTCGGAAACCCCGAGGGGCGGGTGGGCTTCGGCCCACTGGTCACTCGGGGTTTTCGACCGTCCGGGGTGAGATCACTCGATCCAGTAGCGCCGATCGGGCCCGCCGTCAGCGTCCACGGCGCTCAGGCGCTCGAAGCGGCCCCCGTTCTTCTCGATCACCCGGCGCGAGGCCTCGTTCGCCACGTCGCAGGTCACGAGGATCCTCTCGACGCCGTGGGCGCGCAGGACGATAACGGCCTGGCGGAGCATCTCGGTCGCGTAGCCCCGTCCCCGCCAGGTGGGCACCACCGCGTAGCCGACGTGGCCGCCGTGCTCGAGGAGGAACGGGTTGGTGAGGGCGAAGCGCAGCGAGACCCTGCCGACGAGGACGTCGTTGTCGACCGCGGCGAGCTGGGTGCCCGGAGGCCACTCCCCGGGCAGCGTGCGGACGTAGACGTGGTCGCGCTGGTCCTTAACAAACTCCGCCCAGGTGCGATCGGGCGCGCGCAATAGGAAAGGGAAGTCCTCGGCGCGCAGCGCCTCATCCGCGGCGACGGCCGCGGCCTCGTCATCGAGGCGATAGGGGCGCAGCCGGAGCACCCAACAAGGCTATCGACCGCCCTACCTACCCCTGGACGAGCAGTTCGTCGAGTCGTTAGCCACCGTCGACGGCACCCTCTTCCATGCCGGCGGCAATCATCGCGTCGCGGTCGGCGACTGAGAAGAACACGGTCGTGTTGTGCAACAGGGCGCCGCCGGCGTCGGGGCGGAACCCGAGGCGCGACGCGAGGACGTGGCCACGCGCGCCCTCGTACTCGAAGGTCTGAACGAGGGTCGCGCCGGGCTCGACGGTGTGGAAGAAGCCGAAGAATGAGTGGATCACTCCGTCGGCCCCGCTCTGGACGAAGTGCCACTTCCCGCCCGGGCGTGCATCGAGGGTGACCACGACGGTGGTGAGGCGTCGCGGGCCCCACCAGCGCACGATCTGGTGGGGATCGACGTGCGCCTCGAAGACTCGCGCCGGGGGCGAGCCGGACATCGCCAGGACGGGCCTGGGGCGGCGGCCGGGGCCCGATTCGACTGGATGGTTCAGAACAGGGTCGTCGACTCGGGCTCGATGAGCCCGGGCCCGTCGTTGCGCACCGAGCCCACGGCCTTGGGGACGGCGTGGTGGGTGAGCGTGCCCGTCGGCGCCGGGCGTAAGAGACTCTGTCGCTCGCCGGTCTCGTGACCCGCGACGTCGAGCCAGGCCTCGAGGTCGTCGGGGTCGAGCACGACGGGCATCCGGTCGTGGATCTGCTCGAGGTCGGCGCTCGGCTCGGTCGTGATCACGGTGCAGGTCAGGAGCGTCTGGTCGGTCGCGGGGTCGCGCCAGTGCTCGTAGAGCCCGGCGAGCACCAGCGGCTCACCGTCGACGCGGGTGAAGTAGTGCGGCTGGCGGTTCGCGCCCGGGCGGTGGTCCCACTCGTAGAAGCCGTCGACGGGGATCGCGCAGGTCCGCGACTTGAAGGCCGCGCGGAAGGAGGGCTTCTCGGCGACGGTCTCGGCGCGGGCGTTGAAGAGGCGGTTGCCGATCTCGGGGCTCTTCGCCCAGGCGGGGACGAGGCCCCAGCGGTAGCGGTCGAGGACCCGGCCCTCGGGTCCCTCGGCGGCGGCAAAGAGGGAGCGCTGGGGGCCGACGTTCCAGCTCGGGGTGCCCTCCGGGTCGAGCCCGGCCGCGAGGGCGGCCGAGAGGAACCGGGCCAGGTGGGCCGGTGGGGTGAAGAGGGCGACGCGGCCGCACATGGCCCCAGTCTGCCCGCCAGGGCCCGGGCTGGCGGCCGTGACGCGGCCTCGCTACTGTGGCGAACATATGTTCGCTTCTGACCTCTCCCGACCCCCAATCCCCACCGAACTACGGGCGACGCTGCGCCCGGTCGCCCTGGCCTCGACCCGCCTCCTGCCGCTCGGCGAGCCGTGGCGCGGCTGGGTCCCGGGCGGGGGACTGCGACGCGGCTCGACGGTCGTCGTCGAGGCCCCGGCCGGCCGGGGCGGGCTGAGCCTCGCCCTCGCCCTCGTCGCCGAGTCGAGCGCGCAGGGTCACTGGGCGGGGGTCGTCGGGGTCGACGACCCGGGGGTCGTCGCGATGCTCGAGCTCGGCCTCGACCTGCGCCGCGTGCTCTTCGTGCCCCGCCCGCGCGGGGCGTGGGCCGAGTCGACGGCCGACCTGCTCGACGGGGTCGACCTCGTCGTGGTGCGCCCGCCGGGCCGGGCGGCCCACGGGGCGGCCCGGCGTCTCGTCGACCGCGTGCGCGAGAGCGGCGCGGTCCTGCTCGCCCTCAGCGAGCCGCGCACCCCGTGGCCGCTGCCGGCCGACCTGCTCTTCAGCGTGGTCGACGCGCAGTGGGTCACGACGAGCCGCCTCGACGCGCGTCGTCTGAGCGTGCGGGTCGGTGGGCGCGGGGCCGCCGGGCCCGTGCGCGAGCACGTCGCCGTCCTGCCCAACCGCGACGGGCGGGCCGAGGCGCCCTAGTGGAGCGCCTCCTCGCCGTCTGGGTCGAGTCGCTGAGCGACGAGGCGCCCGACGGGTCGACGCTGCGCGCGACCCTCGAGCTGCTCGACGCCCTCGACGCCCTCTGCCCCTTCACCGAGGCGGTGCGCCTGGGGCTGTTCGCGCTGCCGCTGCGCGGGCCGAGCCGCTTCTTCGGCGGGGACGACGTGGTGCTCGGCCTCGTGCGCCGGTGCGTGCTCGAGGTCGTCGGCGTCGAGCCCGACCTCGGTGTGGCCGAGGGCCTCTTCAGCGCCGAGCTCGCGGCGCGCCAGCGGGTGGTCGTGCCGGTCGGTCGCGGCGACGCCTTCCGCCGGGCCCAGCCCCTCACCGCGCTCGGCCGACGCGACCTCGCCACGACGGGCGAGCGGCTGGGGCTACGCACGGTGGGCGCCTTCGCCGACCTCGACCCGGCGCGCGTCGCCGAGCGCTTCGACCGCCGGGTCCTCGACGCGCACCGCGTGGCCCGCGGGGAGCTCGCCGAACTCGAGGGTCAGCGCGACCCCCGCCTCGAGGCGCGACTGGCGGCGCTGCGCGGCGTCGTCACGGCGTCGGGGGAGCAGCGGGGCTTCTTCGGCCAGCGCAGCGCCGGCGACGACCGGGCCGAGGTCGCGGCCCACCGCGTGCGCCGGCGCCTCGGGGCCGAGGCGGTGTGCGTGGCGCGCCTGCGCGGCGGGCGGGGACCCGAGGATCGGGCGACCCTCGTGCCCTGGGGGGCGCCCGAGGCCGACGGCGCCGACGGCGCCCCGTGGCCGGGCCGGCTCGCGGCCCCCTCGCCGGCGACGACGCTGGTCCGCCCGGTACCCCTGCAGGTGCGCGACGAGGGGGACCGGCCGGTCGTGCTCGGCGCGCGCGGGACGCTCAGCGCCCCGCCGGCCTCGGTCGTCTTCGCCACGCCGCTGCGTCGCGCGGTCGTCTGGCACGCCGGGCCGTGGCCACTGGTGGAGCG
>JAKABC010000077.1 GCA_021802025.1 Actinomycetes bacterium | reverse complement strand
CTCGACCCCTTCTACGAGGCCTTCGGGGTCGGTGAGGGCGACGGGATGTACCTGGCGCCGACGGACCGGGTCACCATCTGGTAATCGGCGCCCTCGCTGGTCACGGCGGGGAACTTGCCCCCGCGCGGGGGAGGTCCCTAAGATGGAGAGTCCCGTGTCCGCTGGGACCTCGTGAAGGAAGAACCGTGAAGACGTACTCCCCCAAGGCCGCCGACCTGACGCGCCGCTGGCTGGTCGTCGACGCCGAGGGCCTAGTGCTCGGGCGGCTGGCCACGACGGTGGCCTCGTTGCTGCGCGGCAAGCACAACCCCTACTACGCGCCCCACCTCGACACCGGCGACAACGTCATCGTGGTGAACGCCGACAAGGTCGTCGTCACCGCCAACAAGGCCGGCCAGAACTTCCACTACCGCCACTCGGGCTACCCCGGCGGCCTGCGCAAGACCTCGTGGCGGACCCTGCTCGACGACGACCCGGTCGCGCTCGTCGAGGCCGCCGTGCGCGGCATGGTCCCGAAGAACCGGCTGGGTCGCGCCCAGATGGGCAAGCTCCACGTCTACGCCGGCCCCGACCACCCCCACGCGGCCCAGCAGCCCCAGCCCTTCGACACCTCGGCGATCCGCCGCTAAGGAGACACGTGACGACCCCGCTGACCCAAAAGACCGGACGGCGCAAGGAGGCCGTGGCCCGCGTGCGGCTGCGCCCGGGCACCGGCACCATCACCATCAACGCCCGGGCGTTCGACAACTACTTCACCTCGGCGACGCACCGCCAGATCGTGATGGAGCCGCTGCGCCTGCTCGACGCCCAGCAGACCTACGACGTCGACGCCACCATCGAGGGCGGCGGCGTGGCCGGCCAGGCCGGCGCGCTGCGCCTGGGCATCGCCCGCTCACTCGTCGAGATCGACGAGGGCTCGCGTCCGGCCCTGAAGAAGGCCGGCCTCCTCACGCGCGACGCGCGCAAGAAGGAGACCAAGAAGTACGGCCTGAAGAAGGCTCGTAAGGCGCCCCAGTACTCGAAGCGCTGATGTCGGCGCCCGTGCGCTTCGGCACGGACGGCATCCGCGGACGGGCCGGCGAGGTCGTCACCGGCGAGCTCGCCTACCGACTCGGTCGGGCGGTGGCCACGGTCTTCGCGGTCCCGGTCTACGTCGGCTACGACACCCGCGAGAGCTCCCCGGCGCTCGCCGCCGCGGTCCTGCACGGCCTGGAGGAGGGCGGCGCCGACGCGGTCAACCTGGGCTACTTCACGACCCCGGGCGTGGCGGCGATCGCCCAGCGGCGCGCCGGCGTGGGCGTCGTGGTGTCGGCCTCGCACAACCCCTACCACGACAACGGGCTGAAGGTCCTCGGCCTCGGGGGGGCGAAGCTCGACCTCGCGACCGAGTCGGCCGTCGAAGAGGCCCTGGCCGCGGCCCCGGCGCACCCGCGCGGACCCCGCTCGACCCCGCCGGTCGATCCATTGGCCGAGGCCGAGTACGTCGCCTGGCTGCGCGAGCGGGTGCCGGTCGACCTCTCGGGGCTCTCGATCGTGCTCGACTGCGCCCACGGCGCCGCGAGCCACGTCGCCCCCGCGCTCTTTTCCGCGACCGGGGCGCGCCTCGAGGTCATCCACGACCGCCCCGACGGGCGCAACATCAACCACCGCGCCGGCTCGACCGACGTCGCCGCACTGATCGCGGCCGTCACCGCGCACGGCGCCGACCTCGGCCTCGCCCTGGACGGCGACGCCGACCGGCTGATCGCCGTCGACGCCGAGGGGACGGTGCGCGACGGGGACGACCTGCTCGTGCTCTTCGCGTTGGATCGGCACGCGCGCGGGGTGCTCGAGGGCGGGATCGCGGTGACCTCGATGAGCAACCTCGGGCTCCACCGGGCCCTCGGGGCGGCCGGGATCGGGGTCGTCGAGACCGAGGTCGGGGACCGCAACGTGCTGCTCGCCCTCGACGAGCGGGGCTGGACGATGGGCGGCGAGCAGTCGGGTCACCTGATCTTCCGCGACCTCGCCCCGACGGGGGATGGCCTCCTCACCGGACTGTTGGTCGGTGAGCTGGTGGCGCGGCGCGGGCCCCTCGGCGCGCTGGCGCGCGCGGCGTGGGTGCGCGTGCCCCAGGCGCTAGTGAGCCTGCCGCGCGAGTCGGTCGACGTGGCTGAGGTCGAGGGTCTCTTCGCCCGCGAGGTCGCGCGCCACGGCCTGGCCGAGGGCGAGAGCCGCCTCATCGTGCGCCTCTCGGGCACCGAGCCGGTGGTGCGGGTGATGGTCGAGGCGACGAGCGCGGCCCTCGTCGAGGAGTACGTCGCGGCGCTCGCGGCGATCGCCCGGCTCTAGCGGCTCGGGGTCCGGCGGGACCCCCCGGGTAGGCTGGGCCCCATGTGCGGGATCATCGGCGTGGTCGGCACGCCCGACGCGCCCGAGGCCCTCGACACCCTGCTCGAGGGGCTGGCGCGCCTCGAGTACCGGGGCTACGACTCGGCCGGCGTGGCGCTGGTGCGCCCGGGGGAGACCTGGCGGGTGCGCACCGCCTCGGGCACCGAGTCGGTGCGGGCCCTCGTCGAGGCCTGCGCGCAGGCCCCCACGGGGTTCGCCTCGGGCGTCGGCCACACCCGCTGGGCCACCCACGGCGCCCCCGAGGCCGAGAACGCCCACCCCCACCTCGACTGCACCGGCCACGTCGCGATCATCCACAACGGGATCATCGAGAACCACGCCGAGCTGCGCGCCGGGCTCGAAGAGCGCGGCCACGTCTTCACCTCGCGCACCGACTCCGAGGTGCTGGCCCACCTCATCGAAGAGGCTCGCCGCGCCGGTCTCGACCTGGTCGCGGCGATGCGCCGCAGCCTGGCGAGCGTGCGTGGCGCCTTCGCCGTGGCGGTCGTCGACGCGACCGAGCCCGACGTGATCGTCGCCGCCCGGCGGGTCTCTCCCCTCATCGTGGGCACGGCCCCCGGGCGCACCTACCTCGCGAGCGACGTCCCGGCGATCCTCGATCGGGCGAGCGCCTTCTACGCCGTTGACGACGACCAGGTCGTGCGCTTGGCGCCGGCCGGCTTTCTCGCCGTCGATCTCGAGGGCGCGCCGGTGCGGCTGCGCCAGCTGGCCATCGACTGGGATCTCGAGACGGCCGAGAAGGGCGGCTTCGAGGACTTCATGACCAAGGAGATCGAAGAGCAGCCCACCGCGCTCGCCAACACCCTCTTGGACCGGCGTCGGCGCGACGGGACGATCACCTTCGACGAGTTGCGCGTCGCCGACGCCGAGCTGCTCGAGGTGCGCCGGGTCGTCATCGTGGCGACGGGCACCTCGCACCACGCGGCCCTGGTCGCGAAGTACGCGCTCGAGCGCTGGGCCCGGCTCGCGACCGAGGTCGACATCGCCAGCGAGTACCGCTACCGCGACCCCGTGGTCGAGGTCGGCACCCTCGTGATCGGGGTCTCCCAGAGCGGCGAGACGATCGACACGATCCAGGCGGTGCGCGAGGCCCGCCGGCGCGGCGCGCGGGTGGTGGCCGTGACCAACGTGGTCGACTCCTCCCTCGCGCGCGAGGCCGACGCCGTCCTCTACACCCGCGCCGGGCTCGAGGTGTCGGTCGCCTCGACCAAGTCCTTCGTCGCCCAGGTGGCCGCCCTCGAGATGCTGGCCCTGCGCCTGGCCCAGCTGCGCGCGACGCTGCCCGCCGGCGACGTCGAGGCCCACGTGCGCGCCCTGGGCGCGCTGAGCGGCCTCGTGGGGACGGCCCTCGCCCGGCGCGACGCGGTGACCGACGTGGCCAAGCAGCTGGTGGGCGCGCGCGACTTCTTCTACCTGGGCCGCCACGTCGGCCTGCCCACCGCCTTAGAGGGCGCCCTCAAGCTCAAGGAGCTCACCTACGTCCACGCCGAGGGCTACCCCGGCGGCGAGCTCAAGCACGGTCCGCTCGCCCTGATCGAGCCCGGCGTGGTCGTCGTCGCGGTGGCGACCGACCCCGCGATGTACGACAAGATGCTCTCCAACCTGGCCGAGGTGAAGGCCCGCGGGGCGACGCTCGTCGTGGTGGCGACCGACGACGACGAGACCATCGAGGCGGTCGCCGACTACGTGCTGCGCGTGCCCGGGACCGAGCCGCTCTTTACGCCGATGGTCGACGTCGTGCCCCTGCAGCTCTTCGCCTACGCGATGGCCCGGGGCCTCGGGCGCAACGTGGACCGTCCCCGGAACCTGGCCAAGACCGTCACGGTCGAGTAGTGGCCGCGCGCGGGGTCGGGGTCGACGTCGTGGACGTGGCGCGCTTCGCCCTCGCGCTGGGTCGCCGTCCGCGCATCGTCGAGCGGCTCTTCACCGAGGGCGAGCAGCGCGACGGCCGGGGCCGCGCCGAGCGCCTGGCGGCGCGCTTCGCCGCCAAGGAGGCCGTGATGAAGAGCCTCGGGGTCGGGCTCGGCTCGGTGCCGTGGCGCTCGATCGAGGTCGTGAAGGAGGCGTCGGGCCGGCCCCGCATCGTGCTGCACGGCGCGGCCAAAGAGCTCGCGGCCCGCCGGGGCGTCGCCGAGATACTCGTGTCGCTCACCCACAGCGACTTGAGCGCGATCGCGATGTGCGTCGCCGAGCCGGACTGATGCCGGCCGAGGGCGTCCACCGGCCGGCCTGGGCCGAGATCAGCCGCGCGGCGCTGCGCCACAACGTCGAGGCGCTGCGCGCGGTGCTCGGCGAGACGCGCCTGTGCGCCGTGGTGAAGGCCAACGGCTACGGCCACGGGGCGACCCTCGTCGGTCCGGCCGCCCTCGAGGCCGGCGCCGACCTGCTCGCCGTGGCCCTCGTCGATGAGGGCCTGGAGCTGCGCCGGGCGGGGGTCACCGCGCCGATCCTGGTGCTGGCGGAGATCCGGCCCTCGGCCCTCGACGCGGCGATGGCGAACGACCTCACCGTGACCGTGGGCTCGCTCGAGGGCGCCGAGGCGGTCGTGGCGGTGGCGACGCGGCGCGCGGCCCGGGCCCGGGTGCACCTCAAGGTCGACACCGGCATGCACCGCATGGGGGTCGCCCCCGAGGAGGTCGAGCGCGTCATCGAGGCGCTCGACAGCCCCTACGTGGACCTCGAGGGCCTCTACACCCACTTCCCGGTCGCCGACGGCGAGGACGACGCCGACCGCGACTTCACGCTCGCCCAGATCCGCCGCCTCGACGAGGTGCTGGAGGGCCTCAGCGCGCGCGGGGTCGTCCCGCGCCAGGTCCACCTCGCCAACTCGGCCGGCGCCCTGGGCTACCCGGCGACGCGCCGATCGCTCGCGCGCGTCGGCCTCGCCCTCTACGGCTATCTGCCGGCGCCGTGGCTCGGGACGGCCCTCGCCGAGCGCGGCGTCACGCTCGAGCCGGCCCTCACCCTGCGCGCCCAGGTCGTCGCCCGCCGACACCTGGCGGCCGGGGAGCGGCCGAGCTACGGGCGGCGCCGGGCGCTCGAACACCCCTCGAACGTGGTGACCGTTCCCTTCGGCTACGCCGACGGCTACCCGCGCCGGCTGTTCGAGGCCGGGGCCGAGGTCCTCATCCGGGGGCGGCGCTACCCCCTGGCCGGGGTCGTGACGATGGACCAGGTCCTCGTCGACGTCGGCGAGGACGAGGTCGACCTGGGTGAGGACGTGGTGCTGCTCGGACGCCAGGGCGACGAGGCGATCACGGCCGACGAGTGGGCCGCGCGCGCCGGCACGATCAGCTGGGAGATCCTCTGTGGGATCGGGGCGCGCGTCCCGCGGGTCCTGGTCGACTAGCCGTGGAGGCGCCGGGCGAACTGCTGGCGTGCGAGCGCTGCGCCCTGAGTGCCTCGCGCACCCGGGTCGTCGTCGGCTCGGGGCCCGACGAGCCCGAGCTGCTCGTGATCGGCGAGGCTCCCGGGCGCACCGAGGACGAGGGCGGCCTGCCCTTCATCGGGCGCAGCGGGCGACTGCTCTTCGCCCTCATCGACGAGGTCATGGGGATCACCCGGGAGCGGTGCTACGTGACCAACGTCGTCAAGTGCCGCCCGCCCAACAACCGCACCCCGACCCGCGAGGAGGTCGGGGCGTGCCGGCCCTGGCTGCGCTGGCAGTTCGAGCACGTCTCGCCCCGCGCCGTCCTCACCCTCGGCCTGGTGGCTGGCCAGTCGGTGCTGGGCTTCTCGGTGCCCATGGGGGCGATGCACGGCCGGCTCGTCACGGTCGCCGGCCGTCCGGGACTGGGGACCTACCACCCGGCGGCCGCGCTGCGCCAGGGCCCTAGCCTCGTCGAGGTGATGCGGACGGACCTGGCGACCCTGCGCGAGGCGATGGGGGCGTGATACGCCGCCACTGCGCGAGCGCCGAGGAGACCCGGGCGGCCGGCGAGGCCTTCGCCGAGGTGCTCTCCCCGGGCGACGTCGTCGTCCTCTCGGGCCGGCTCGGGGCCGGCAAGACCACCTTCGCCCAGGGCGTCGCTCGGGGCCTCGGGGTGAGAGAGCGGGTCACGAGCCCCACCTTCACCCTGGTGCGGCCCCACGCGTGCGCGAATCCCCGCGGGATCGCGACGCTCTATCACGCCGACGTGTACCGCGCCGGTTCGCTCGCCGAGGTCCTCGACCTCGACCTCACCGAGCTGGTCGAAGAGGCCGCCGTCGCCCTCGTCGAGTGGGGCGAGACGGCGGCCCCGGTCTTTGGCGACGTGCTCTCGGTGACGCTAAAGGACGACGAGACTGAGGGCCGGGACCTATTCGTGGACGGCGCGCTCGCGCTCGCGCGCGACGACGTCCTCAAGGCGTGGGCCGAGCAGTGATCGCCCTCATGATCGAGACGGCGACGCCCGCGTGCGCCGTGGGGCTCGAGGTCGACGGCGCGGTCACCGAGGCGATCCTCGACCGCGAGCGGCGCCACACCGAGGTGCTCGCCCCGGGGGTCGCCGCGGCGCTCGCGGCGGCCGGCGTGGCGCCGAGTGACATCGAGCGGGTCGTCGTCGATCGCGGCCCGGGCCTCTACACCGGGCTGCGGGTGGGGATCGCGACGGCCCTCGGGTTCGTCCTCGCGACCGGGGCCGACCTCGTTCCGGTGACCTCGCTCGAGGTGCTGGCGGCGGCCGCGGCGCGCACCGTGAGCGAGGGGGAGTTCGTCGCCCTCGTCGACGGGCGTCGCGGCGAGGTCTTCGCCCAGCGCTTCGCCCTTTCGCCCCTGGCTCCGCTCGACGAGCCGCGCGTGGTGCGCCCCGAGGCGCTCGTCGCCGAGCTCGCGGCGCGCCCGGCGAGCCTCGGGGGCGACGGCGCCGTGCGCTACCGCGAGCACTTCGCGGGCCTGGTGCTACTCGACCTCGTGGTGCCGCCCCCGTCGGTGGCGCTCGCGCTCGCGCGTAGCCGCCCCGCGGTCGAGACGGTCGCGCCGCTCTACCTGCGCGAGGCCGACGCCGTGGCGAACTTCACCACGAGGACCCGCGCGCGGTGAGCGACTGGACGATCCGAGCGGCCGAGCGGCGCGACGTGGCCGCCCTCGTGCGCATCGAGGACGAGGCCTTCCCCGAGCCCTGGACGAGGGCGATGCTGCTCGACGAGATCGCCCGGCTCGACAACCGCCGCTACAGCGTGGCCGTGGAGGCCGGGCGGATCGTCGGCTACCTCGGGCTGATGTTCGTCGCCGACGAGGTCCACGTCAACACCATCGCGACGGCCCGGGGCGAGGAGGGCCGCGGCATCGCCACGAGCCTGCTCGAGGAGGGTCTGGCGGCCGCGCGCGAGCGCGGCGCGCGCCGCGCCACGCTCGAGGTCGCCGCCTCCAACCGTCGCGCCCAGGACCTCTACCAGCGCTTCGGCTTCGCGCCGGTCGGGGTGCGAAAGCGCTACTACGAGCGCACCGGCGAGGACGCGCTCGTGCTCTGGGCCGAGCTCGCGGGCCCCGGGCCCGACCTACGCTGAAGACGTGGAGTGCGTGCTCGGGATCGAGACGAGCTGTGACGAG
>JAKABC010000076.1 GCA_021802025.1 Actinomycetes bacterium | reverse complement strand
CTGACGCCCCAGTACGAGGGGCTGGAGCGGCTCCACGAGGGCTACGCCGAGAGGGGCTTCAGCGTCCTGGGCTTCCCCTGCAACCAGTTCGGCGCCCAAGAGCCCGGCACGCCCGAGGAGATCCAGACGTTCTGCTCGACCACCTACGGCGTGACCTTCCCGATGTTCGAGAAGGTCGAGGTCAACGGGGAGGGTCGTCACCCGATCTACGACGAGCTGACCGCGGTCGCCGACGCCGAGGGCTACAGCGGCGACGTCCGCTGGAACTTCGAGAAGTTCCTCGTGTCCGGGGACGGCTCCGTCCAGCGCTTCGCCCCCCAGGTCACCCCCGAGGACCCGATCCTCGTCGCCGCGATCGAGGCCGCGCTCTCCTAGTCCTAGTCGGGTAGTGGCCCCTCGACCAGTGCGTGGGTCGGGGTGAAGCCGCGCGCGCGCCAGAACCGCTCGACGCGGGGGTCCCGGGTGCGCCAGTTGACCTCGGCTACGGCGTAGCCGGCCACTCGGACTCGCTCGAGGACCGACCCGACCAGGTCACCGCCGAGGCCGCGCCCGCGCCGTTCGGGGTCGACGGCCACGGCGCTCAAGTGGACCGCGTTCGCGCGACTGCCCCGGCGCGGCGCCAGGGGCATCACCACGGCCTGGGCGATCGGGCGCCCGTCGATCTCGGCGACGAGGTAGTCGACGTCGGGGTCTTCGAGCAGGTCGGCCACCTCACGGCGCCGCTCAGCCTCCTCGGGCCCGGGTGCCCCCGGGGGGTCGCCCCACCGGTCGAGCGTGAGCGCCACCTCGAGGTCGTCGATGTCCGCGCGGCGCAGGGCGAACGCCGCCCCCGTGCGAGGATCGGGCGGGGGCGAGAGGACGCGTACGCCCCGGCGGGCGCGAAGGGTGGCGCCGCACGCCGCCCACGCACCGACCTCGACCGGCTCGTCGTAGACCCAGGCCGAGAATCCGACCGCGCCGGCGTCGCGCCACACGGGGGTCGCGGCGCCGACCAGCGCGCCGAGCACGGCGGGGCTGTCGAAGCTCGCCCCGTCCGGGGGGACCCAGGCGCGACCCCGCGACCGATCGACCATCGCGGTCGCGAGGTGGCCGACGACGCGCCCTCGCGAGCGCGCCACCCACGCCCCCTCGACGTTCGCCACCGCGCGACGGAGCGCACCACGGTCGAGGGTCCCCTCGAGCAGGTCGCAGCGCGCGGCTGCGGCCGCTACGCGCGCGATCACGCGTTCGCACACCCCGTCGACGTCGCTCGGTCCTAGCGGGCGCACCTTCACGGGCTCACGGTATATCGCGGTGTGCAAGGGTCTGGGGGTGACACTGCGCGCCACGCTGTTCGACATGGACGGGCTCCTCATCGACTCCGAGGTGCTCTGGCACCGTGCCGAGCACGAGATCTTCGGGCGACTCGGGGTCGACCTGCCCGTCGACCTGCGCGCGACCAAGGGCATGTTCGTAGAAGAAGTGGTCGCGTTCTGGCGCGCGCGACAGCCGTGGAGCGGACCGAGCGACGCCGCGGTGGTCGATGAGCTCCTCGAGCGCGTGGGCGACCTCGTCGAGAGCGAGGGCCGTCTGTTGCCGGGGGCCGTGCGGGCCCTCGACCTGACCGCGGCGAGGGGCCCCCTCGCGCTCGCGAGCTCGACCCCGACCGCCCTCATCGAACGCTGTCTCGACCACTTCGGACTGCGCGAGCGCTTCTCGGCGATCCACTCCGCCGAGGACGAGCCCTTCGGTAAGCCCCACCCGGGCGTCTTTTTGAGCGCGGCCGCGGCCCTCGGGGTGGAGCCGACCGGCTGTCTGGTCGTCGAGGACTCGGCGGCCGGGGTCCTCGCGGGCAAGGCCGGGCGCATGACCGTCGTCGCGGTGCCGGCCACCGAGGACCGCGGGGACCCGACCTACGCCCTCGCCGACCTCGTGCTCGCGTCCCTCGACGATCTCGAGCCGGCGTGGCTCGACGACCGCTTCACCTAGAGGGGCTTGGTGAAGAGGAGGGAGTTCGGGTGGCGCGTGGCGCCCTCGGGGTACGCCGCGACCTCCTCCCACTCCTCGCGGCGGTAGAGGGCGATGGCCTCGGGCTGGCGCAGGCCCGTCTCGAGGTAGAGACGGGCGAAGCCGGCCGCGCGCGCGTAGTCCTCGAGGGCCCCCATCAGTCGCGACGCCACGCCCCGGCGGCGAAGGTCGGGGCGCACCCAGAGCCGCTTGACCTCGCCGAGCGCCTCGTCGGCGGGGCCGATCGAGCGCACCCCCGCTCCGCCCGCGAGGGCGCCGTCATCGCGGGCCACGACGAAGAGTCCGCGCGGGGGCTCGTACTCCTCGAGCGCCTCGCGCAGCGTCGTGCGCTCGTAGCGACGTGCGAGCTCGTCGAGGGCCGCGAGGTAGAGGCTGCGCGCGCCGTAGCCGGTGACCGGCTCGGTCTCGACCGTCAGGGGCACCGCGCCACCCTAGGCGTCGGGGACCCGAGGGCCCTTCAGTACCATGGGTGAACCCCGAAGGAGCCCCATGTTTCGTCCGCTCAGTCCCGAGTTCGACTTCGTCGCCCTCGAAGAGGCCGAGCTCGCCCGCTGGAGGGCCAACCGGGTCTTCGAGCGATCGATGCGCCTGCGTGAGGGCCGTCCGTCGTGGGTCTTCTACGAGGGACCGCCCACGGCCAACGGCAAGCCGGGACTGCACCACGTGTGGGCCCGCGTCTATAAGGACCTCTTCTGCCGCTACCGCACGATGCGCGGCTACTACGTGGCCCGCCGGGCCGGCTGGGACACCCACGGATTGCCCGTCGAGGTCCAGGTGGAAAAGCAGCTGGGCATCTCGGGCAAGAAGGCGATCGAAGAGGAGGTCGGGGTCGCCGAATTCACCCGGCTATGTCGTGAGTCGGTGCTCGTCTTCGTCGGGGAGTTCGAGCGCCTGACCGAGCGCATCGGCTACTGGACCGACCTCGAGCACGCCTACTACACCTTCCATCCCGCCTACGTGGAGTCGGTCTGGTGGCACTTGAAGCGTCTCTTCGACGCCGAGCTGCTCTACGAGGACCTCAAGGTCGTGCCCTACTGTCCGCGGTGCGAGACGGCCCTCTCCTCGCACGAACTCGGTCAGCCCGGCGTCTACTACGACGAGGTCGACCAGAGCTGCTACGTGCGCCTACCCCTCACCGACGCGCGAGAGCGCAACGACCTAGGCGGGGCGACCCACCTCGCGGTGTGGACCACGACGCCCTGGACTCTGCTGTCCAACGTCGCGGTGGCGGTGAACCCCGAGATCGACTACGCGGTCGTCGAGGGCACCGTCGTCGCGCGCGACCTGGTCGAGGCGGTCTTCGGCGAGGGGGCGACGCCCAGCGCCACGGTGCCGGGCACGGCCCTGGTCGGGCTGCACTACGAGCGACCCTTCGACGACGTGGCGATCCCCGCGGGCGCCGAGTGCTGCGTGGTGGTCGCGGCCGACTACGTCACCACCGAGGACGGCACCGGCCTCGTGCACCAGTCACCGGCCTTCGGCGAGGTCGACCGTCAGATCGCGCGCGCGAACGGCCTGCCCACCCTCAATCCCGTCGGCCCGACGGGCACCTTCACGAGCGCCGTCGGGTGGCTCGAGGGCGTCGGGGTGCGCGAGGCCAACCCGACGATCAACGACGAGCTCGAGCGCCGGGGTCTGCTGATGCGGCGGATGGACTACACCCACGCCCTGCCGCACTGCTGGCGTTGCGACACCGTCCTCATCTACTGGGGCAAGCCCAGCTGGTACGTCGCGACCAGTCGGTTGAAGGACCGGCTGATCGCCGAGAACGCGGCCGTCGACTGGCACCCCGGCTATATCCGCGACGGCCGGATGGGCGAGTGGCTGGAGAACAACGTCGACTGGGCCCTCTCGCGCGACCGCTACTGGGGGACGCCCCTGCCGATCTGGCGCTGTCACGCCGGCCACCTGCACTGCGTGGGCTCGCGCGCCGAGCTCAGCGCGCTGGCCGGCCGCGACCTCACCCACGTGGAGCCCCACCGTCCCGAGATCGACGAGGTCGTCTTCGACTGCCCGGTCTGCGGGTCGCCCGCGCGTCGCGTCGAGCCCGTGATCGACGCGTGGTTCGACTCGGGCTCGATGCCGGCCGCCCAGGTGGGCTACCCCCACGCGCCGGGCAGCACCGAGGCGTTCACCTTCCCCGCCCAGCTCATCGCCGAGGCCATCGACCAGACGCGCGGCTGGTTCTATTCGTTGCTCGCGGTCAATACCCTCGTCTTCGGGCGCAGCCCCTACGAGCACGTGCTCTGCCTGGGCCATATCGTCGACGAGACGGGCCGCAAGATGAGCAAGTCCCTGGGCAACGTGATCGACCCGTGGGAGGTGCTCTCCACCCGGGGCGCCGACGCCCTGCGCTGGTGGATGTTCTCCCAGGGCTCACCGTGGACCTCGACGCGCACGAGCCTCGGCGCGATCGACGGCGCGCTGCGCGAGACGCTGGTCACCCTGTGGAACACGGTGAGCTTCTTCACGACCTACGCGTCGCTCAACGGCTTCGACCCCGCGGACCCGGCCGTCGAGCCGGCCGACGAGCGCACCGCCATCGACCGGTGGGTCCTCTCGCGCACCGAGGCGACCACCCAGGCCGTGACGGCCGCCCTCGACGGGTACGAGCCCCTGGCCGCGGCCGACGCGCTGCGCGAGCTCGTCGACGACGTCTCGAACTGGTACGTGCGACGCAGCCGCCGCCGGTTCTGGCGCACCGACCCGACCGCGCCGCGCTCGGACACCCTGGCCGCCCAGGCCACGCTGCTCGAGGTGCTGCGCCGCGTGACCCTGCTGCTCGCGCCCTTCTGCCCGTTCCTGGCCGAGCGGCTCTACCACGAGCTCTTCGACGCGTCCGACGAGGACTCGGTCCACCTGGTCGACTGGCCGTCAGCGGACCCGTCGCGTCGCGACGAGGCCCTCGAGGCCTCGATGGCCGTCGCCCGGCGGCTCACGTCGCTCGGCCGGGCCGCCCGGGCCGAGGCCGGCGTGCGAGTGCGCCAGCCCCTCTCGCGGGCCCTGGTCTTCCTCGCGCCGGGCACGCCCCGCCCGCCCGCCGGGATCGTCGAGGACGAGCTCAACGTCGACCGCCTCGACTTCGGGGGCGAGCTGGCCGAGGTGCTCGACTTCGCGCTCGTGCCCAACTTCCGGAGTGTTGGACCCCGCCTCGGCGAGGCCGTGAAGGAGCTGCGCGGCGCGCTGGCGGCCCTCGACCCGGTCGCGGCCGCCGAAGCGCTCGAGTCGGGTCGTGCGGTGAGTGTCACCGTCGGCGGCGAGCCGATCGCGCTCACCAGCGAGGACGTGGAGCTACGCGTGAGCGGACACGGCGGCTTCGCCGTGTCGCGCGACCGGGGCGAGGTCGTCGCCCTCGACCTCGCCCTGGACGAGGGCCTCGTGCGCCGCGGCTTGGCGCGCGACGTCGTGCGTCAGGTCCAGGACCTGCGCAAGGCGTCGGGCTTAGAGGTCGCCGATCGCATCGTGCTGCGCCTGACCGGTCTCGACGACCTCGCCGAGGAGTTCGCCTCGATCGCACTCGAGGTGCTCGCCCTCGAGGTGCTCGCCACGGCCGGCGAGGGTGAGGGGAGCCCGCTCGAGCTCGACGACGGGCGCGACGCGCGGGTCTGGATCGCCCGGGTCTAGAGAGCGGTGGGTGCGCCCAGTTTGGCGAGCAGTCCGGCCAGCGCGCCGCGCTCATCCCCGCTGAGCCGGGCCGTCAGCTGACGGTCGAGGAACGCGAGGTGCACCGCCAGGGCCCCGTCGAGTCGGGCGTTGCCCGCGGGGGTGATGGCCACGTAGACGGCCCGGCGGTCGTTCGGGCAGTTCTGACGCGCGACGAGTCCGGCCTCTTCGAGCCGGTCCACGAGGCGCGTCGTCCCCCCGGTCGAGTGCACGATGGCGTCGGCCATCTGGCTCATCTTGAGGCGCCCCTCCGGGGCCCGGCGCAGGCGCAACAGGACGTCGAACCACGCGAGGGGGAGTGCGCACTCGGCCTCGAGCGTCGTGGCGAGGTCACGCGAGAGCCGGGCGTTGGTCTCGGCCAGCAGGCCGAACAGGACGACCCGCTCGTCGCCCGAGGGGCAGGCCGCGGTGTCGATGGTCACAGGACCGAGCATAGCAGAATATCTTGGAAATCTGATTCTGCTTGACAAATATCTGCGTAAGCAGATATACTGGTGGAAACCGTAACACCACCCAAGGAGACCCCATGTCCAGCGCCCCCACCATCACCAAGCTGCCGCCCGCCGGCGTCTACACGATCGACCCGGTCCACAGCTCTTTCGGCTTCGTCGTGCGCCACCTGGTCGCCGCCAAGGTCCGCGGCCAGTTCAACGAGTTCAGCGGCACCATCACCATCGGTGAGACGCTCGAGGACTCCAAGGCCGAGGCGACCGCCCAGGCCGCCTCGATCACGACCAACAACGAGGCGCGCGACGCCCACCTCAAGAGCGTCGACTTCCTCGAGATCGAGACCTACCCGACCCTCTCGTTCACCTCGACCACGCTCACCGCGAAGGGCGCCGACCGCTTCGAGCTGACCGGCGACCTCACGATCAAGGGCGTGACCAAGTCGGTCACCTTCGACGTCGAGTACCTCGGCTCGGGCACCGGGATGGCCCCCGGCTCGACCGTCGCCGGCTTCGAGGCCCGCACCGAGATCGACCGGCGTGACTTCAACGTCAACTTCGAGGGCGCCCTGGAGAACGGCACCGTCGTCGTGAGCAACAAGGTCACCATCGAGCTGGCCCTCGAGGCCTCCAAGGCCTAAGACCGTCCGACGCCGGGCCGGGGTCGTCCCCGGCCCGGCGTCGTTACGATGGACCCCGTGAGCGAGCCCGAGACGCCCCCCACCGAGTCCAGCCACTCCCACGCCGTGCGCTCGAGCCTCGGCGTGCTCGGGGCGCTGGCCACGATCTTCTCGGTGTGGTGGTTCGCGCTTCGCCCCCGTCGCCGCTCCGCCGACGGAGACGCCGGACCCTCGAGCGACTGATCGCGCCGTCGTGGCGCTCACGTCGCTTCGCCCCCTGCGTCACCGCAGTTTCGCCCTGGCCCTCTCGTCGTCGCTCGTCTCGTCGATCGGGACGTGGATGCAGAGCGTGGCCCTCGGGATCTACCTCACCGAACGGACCCACAACCCGATCTGGCTCGGGGCCCTGACGGCGGCGGCCTGGCTGCCGGCCGTGGTGAGCGCCCCGGTCGGCGGCGTGCTCGCCGACCGTTGGAGTCGCCCGCGCTGGATCCAGGCCAACAACATCGCCCTGACCGTCGTGGCGAGCGCGCTCGCGCTGCTGGCCCTCACCCACCACCTCACCCCGCTGTGGGCGTGCGCTCTCGCCGCCCTCGACGGGCTCTGCGCGTCGGCGTCGTGGGCGGCCTGGCAGTCGCTGCTGCCCGACCTCGTGGCGCCCGACGAGGTGCTCGCCGCGGTCTCGCTCTCCTCGGCCCAGTTCAACCTGGGTCGGATCATCGGCCCGGTCGCGGCGGCCGTGGCGCTGGCCGCGGGCTCGGTCGAGGCCTGCTTCGCCGCGAACGCGGCGTCGTTCCTCGCGGTGCTGGTCGCCTTCGCCTTCGTGCGCGCTCCGGCGCGCCCGCGCCCCGAGGGTCGGGTGCGGATCGTCGCCGAGACGCTCCACGGGGCCCGACGGGCCTGGTCGGTGCCGGGCTGTCGCAACCCGATCGTCGCAATCGCCGGGCTCGCGGTGCTGGCGAGCCCCTTCATCACCCTGGTGCCGGCGATGGCGATCCTGGTGCTGCACGCCGGGGCGCGCGGCACGGGCCTGCTGGTGAGCGCCCAGGGGATCGGCGCCGTTGTCGGCGCGTTCGTCCTGCCCTCGGTGGCGGCGCGCACGTCACGGGTCGCCGTTCTCGCGGGGTCGGTCAGCGTGCTGGTGGCCGTGCTCGCCCTCTACGCGCTGGCGCCCTCGCTCGGGCTGGCCGCCGTCGCGATGGTCGTGATCGGCGGGAGCTACATGGGGACCCTGACCGGGCTCAACGCGTCGGTCCAGATCCACGCGCCCGCCGCCCAGCGCAGCCG
>JAKABC010000075.1 GCA_021802025.1 Actinomycetes bacterium | reverse complement strand
GAGAGACGCGCTGTCGGACGTGATGCCGACCCAGCGCACGAGAGCCGGTCCGTCGACGATCTCGGCCACCGACACCCCCGCCACGACGAGGGCCGGCAGGGCCGTGACCCACCGGGCCAGCGGCCCGAGACCGGCGCCGCGGCGATCACCGGTCGCGAGCCGGTCGAGCCACCAGGCGAGCAGGACCGCCAGGGCCAGGTCGACGAGGGCGACGTTGCGGCTCTGCAGGCGCGTCGAGCCGAACAGGGGCAGGGCCCGGAACAGGTGGCCCACCGGGGTGAAGTTGCCCCAGGTCGCGAAGAGACCCACGACGAGCAGGGCCACGACGAGGGTGAGGTCGCGCTCGGCACCGACCCAGCCCCGCCGGGTGAGTCGGGTCAGAAAGGCGAACAGCGCGCACAGCGCCACCACGCCCACGTAGCCCGTCACCTCGGGCAGGTTGTAGTTGGCGAAGAAGCCCGGCTGGTGGAGGGCCCCGTTGCCCCCGAGCAGGTCCGGGTTGACCAGCAGCAGCGTCCAGCGCACCGGCAGCGATCCGGCGCCGAAGAAGGCGTAGGAGATCGCGTGGCGCTGGGAGATCCCGATGAACGACAGCCCCGGGAGGACCTGCACCAGGCCGATGCCCACTCCGACGACGAAACCCCCGGCCAGGGTCGCGAGGTAGGCCACCCGCAGGCGGACCCCGCGGGGCCGGTACGAACTGGCGAGGGCCACCACGCCCACCGCGGCCACCAGGCTCACCAGCTCGGCGGTGGCGATGGCCCGGGGCTCCCCGGTGAGCAGGATCAGCCCCCACAGCCCGGCGACCGCCAGGGCGTAGGGCACGCACGACCAGGCGACCTCGCGCGTCGAGGACGCGGGACCCGTCGCCCTCAGGCGACGCCCGAGGCCGACGAAGGCCACCAACAGCCAGGGCAGGATCGCGTAGCCCTGGATCACCCCGAGGTGGACGGCCTGGCCGACCATCGCCCCGCCGTAGGCGTAGACGAGCGCGGCCACCCCGCTCGCGTTCGCCACGAGCCCCAGCCCGCGCGCGAGCGCGTAGACCCCCAGCGCGCCGGCCGCGTAGACGGCGACCATGTTGATCGTCCAGGCGACGAGCGGCGGCAGCACCGCGAAGAGCAGCGTGAGCGGGAAGAGCGCCCCCGCGTTCATCGCCCCGAGCAGCGGGGTGCCCGAGTCGGTGAGCGGGTTGAGCAGCGGGAGGTGACCCCCCCAGAGCTGGCGACCCGCCAGGACGCGCAGGGGGAAGTTCTGGATGAGGTTGTCGGCGTCGATGCTCGGGTGGCCGAGCATCGCCGGCACCACGAACACCACGACGGGCACCGCCACGAGCGCCCACACCCACGCGCGGTCGCGCCGGCCCCACCGGGGGCTCGGCGCGACCGCGATCAGGTCGACGTCGGACGGGTCGCGCCCCTCACCGTCCGACACGGCCGCGCGTCGCTAGCGGCGACGGGGCCGCGAGTGACGCCGGCCCTCCCCCTCGCCCTCGCTGAGGACCGGGCCCCCGGGTCCGAGGTCGCCGATCTCCCCGGCGAGCTCGGCCTCGAAGGCGGCCTCGAACGACGAGGAGCGCCCATGGCCGCCGTCGCGACCGTCGCGTTCGCCGTCGCGACGGCCCTCGCGGCCGCCGTCACGACCCCGGCCGCGACCACCGTCACGCTCAGCGTCACGACCCGAGTCGCGGCCGCCGTCACGACGGCCCTCGGAGCGCGGACGGCTCTCTTCGACCTCGGGGAAGTCCCCGACGAGCGAGAGCGAGACCTTGCCCTGGGGGTCGATGTCGTCGACCTTCACCTCGAGCGCCTGACCGAGCTCGAGGACGTCCTCGACCTGGCCGATCCGACGGCCGCCGTTGAGCGGGGCCATCTTGGAGATGTGCAACAGGCCGTCGCGGCCGGGCAGCAGGTTCACGAAGGCGCCGAACTTGGCGATCGAGACCACCCGACCCTCGTAGATCGCGCCCACGTCTGCCGTCGGCGGGTCGAGGATGAGCGCGATGCGCCGACGAGCCTCCTCGACCGCGCGGCCGTCCTTGGCGCCGATCGTGACCGTGCCCACCACGCCGTTGTCGTCGACGGTGATGTCGGCGCCGGTCTCTTGCTGGAGGGTGTTGATGACCTTGCCCTTGGGTCCGATGACCTCACCGATCTTGTCGACGGGGATCTCCATCGTGACGATCTTGGGCGCCATCTCCGACACCGCCGAGCGCGGCTCGGCGATGGCCGAGGTGATGACCTCGAGGATCTGGAGTCGAGCCTCCTTGGCCTGGTGCAGCGCGCGCGCCAGCACGTCGGCCGGCAGCCCGTCGATCTTGGTGTCGAGCTGCAGGGCGGTGACCGCGTCGGCCGATCCGGCGACCTTGAAGTCCATGTCGCCGAAGGCGTCCTCGGAGCCGAGGATGTCGGTCAGGGTGACGTACTCGCCACTGTCGTAGACCAGGCCCATCGCGATCCCGGCCACCGGGGCCTTGATCGGGACGCCCGCGGCCATGAGCGACAGGGTCGACCCGCAGACCGAGGCCATCGAGGTCGAGCCGTTCGACTGCATGACGTCGCTCACCACGCGCAACGTGTAGGGGAACTCCTCCTCGCTCGGCAACACCGGTACGAGCGCGCGCTCGGCCAGCATGCCGTGGCCGATCTCGCGCCGCTTGGGCGCCCCGACCCGGCCGGTCTCACCGGTCGAGTACGGCGGGAAGTTGTAGTGGTGCATGTAGCGCCGGTACTCGTCCGGGGTGATGGTGTCGACCAGCTGGCGCATGCGGGGCATGGCGAGCGTCGTCACGTTGACCACCTGGGTCTCACCGCGCTGGAAGAGCGCCGAGCCGTGGGTCATCGGGAAGAGGTCGACCTCGGCCGAGAGCGGGCGGATGTCGGTGATCGCGCGCCCGTCCATGCGCACGCCCTCGTCGACGATGCGACGACGCACCAGCTGCTTGGTCAGGGCCTTGACGGCGGCCTTGATCTCGCCGGCGCGGCCCTCGAACTCACCGGCCAACTCCTCGGCGATCTGGGCGGCCGCGGCGTCCAGCGCGGCGTTGCGCTCGGCCTTGGCGACCAGCGTGTTGGCCTCGGCCAGGCGGTCGCGGCCCACGGCCTCGACGCGGGCGAAGACGTCGTCGCCGTAGTCGACCACCGGGGTGAAGGGGAAGGGGGGCAGCGGGCCACGCGCGGCCACGAACGCGCGCACCAGCTCACGCTGGAGGTTGATCGCCTCACGGATCCAGAGCTTGGAGGCCTCCAGGCCCGCGGCGAGCACCTCCTCGGTGACCTTGGGGGCGCCCTGGGCGTAACGCTCGAAGGAGCCCTCGGTCCCGCCGGCCTCGACCATCATGATGGCCACGTCGGACTCGACCGAGTCGTCGAGGGCCCGCCCGGCCACGACCAGCTCGAAGCTGGCCTCGTCGCCCTCGACGTAGGTGGGGTGGGGCACCCACTCGCCCTCGGTGGTGTAGGCCATGCGCACCGCGCGGATCGGGCCGTCGAAGGGGATCCCCGAGATCATCAGCGCCGCGCTGGCCGCGTTGATGGCGAGGATGTCGTGGGGGTTCTCCTGGTCGGCCGAGAAGACGGTGCCCACGACCTGGACCTCGTTGCGGAAGCCCTTGGGGAACGACGGGCGTAGCGGCCGGTCGATCAGACGGCAGATCAAGATGGCCTGGTCCGAGAGCTTGCCCTCGCGTCGGAAGAACGCGCCGGGGATCTTGCCCGCGGCGTAGGCCCGCTCCTCGATGTCCACGGTCAGCGGGAAGAAGTCCATGCCCTCGCGCACGGACTTGGCGGCGGTGACGGTGGCGAGGATCATGGTGCCGCCGAGGCGGGCGAGCACCGCGCCGTCGGCCAGCTGGGCGAGCCGTCCGGCTTCGAACGACATCTCCTTGTCGGTGCCCGTGATGGGGCTACTCACGCGAATCGCGTCAGTCATGGGATCTCCTTGGTGTCTGGCGACACTCCGCTCGAATCCCAGTGGGCGATCGCCGCCCGGGGGCGGTGCTCCTCCACTGGCCTTCGAGGCCCGGATATGTCGGTCCCGCCACGCGGCGGGGCTATCGGTTAGCGACGAATCCCGAGTCGACCGATCAAACTGCGGTACCGCTCCACGTCGCTGCGCTGGACGTAGTCCAGGAGGCGTCGACGCTGACCGATGAGCTTCATCAGGCCACGACGGGTGTGGTGATCACCCTTGTGCGCCCTCAGGTGCTCGGTGAGGTGAGCGATCCGCTCGGTGAGCAGGGCCACCTGCACCTCGGGCGAGCCCGTGTCGGTGCCGTGGGACTGGTACTCCCGGATGATCTGCTGCTTCTCGGTCATGGAGATGTGCCTTGGTTGGGTCGGGGTCTCGGCGTGAGCCGTCCGAGACGACCCACTCGATCAGCGTCGCTGACCGACGTCCCACCTTAGCAGTTCGGCCCTCTCGGACGTGGCGCGCCCCGCGAGGGACCGGGTCGCGGCGACGTCGAGGGCGATGCGGCGGGTGAGGTCGGCCTCGTTCGCGAAGACCGCCTGGTCCCGCAGGCGCGCGAGGAAGGCCAGGTCGATCTCGACGCCGTAGAGGTCGCCCGCGAAGTCCAGCACGTGACCCTCGACCAGGCGCGCCCCGTCCTCGTAGAACTGGGGTCGGGTTCCCACCGAGACCGCCGCCGCGCGCCAGTCGCCCGGGGCGACCCGGGCCAGGGCGGCGTAGACGCCGTCGGCGGGCAGCTGCTGGAGGGGATCGAGGTCGAGGTTCGCCGTCGCGTAGCCGAGCTCCCGGCCCCGGGCGTCGCCCGGGGCGACCCGGCCGCGCAGGGTGAAGGGCCGACCGAGGACCCGGGCCGCCTCGAGGACGTCGCCGCCCGCGAGAGCCCGGCGCACGGCCGTCGAGCTGAAACGCCCGCCCTCGCCCACGATGCGCAGTCCCTCGGCGCGAAAGCCCGCGCGCGCGCCGCGCTCGACCAGTCGGGCGAGGTCGCCCTCGCGGTCGCGCCCGAAGCGGAAGTCCTCCCCGACCACGACCGCCGCGGCGTGCACCTCACCGACGAGGACCCGATCGACGAACGCGTCGGCGCCCTCGTGGGCCAGCTCGGCGGAGAAGGTCACGACCCGCACGCGCTCGATCCCGAGCGTCGCGAAGCCCTCGAGGCGTTGGGCGAGCGTCTGGAGACGGTGGGGGGCCCGCTCGGGGGTGAGCACGACGGCCGGCGCAGGGTCGAAGGTGACCACGCCGGGCACGAGGCCGCGCTCGGCGGCCCGAGCCCGGACCGCGGCCAGCACGGCCTGGTGTCCGCGATGCAGTCCGTCGAAGACCCCGACCGCGACCGCGCCCGGACGCGGGTCGGCCGGTCCGTCGCCGTCGTAGAGGACCACCACGGGCCGCAACCTACCCGTCGCGTCCGTCGGCGCCCGTCGCGAGCACCACCACCGGACGGTAGAGCCCCTCCACGCACTCGGCCACCGCGACGAGCTCACCGGCGCCGTCGAGAACGGCCACCTCGCCCGTCCGCGCCTCCCCGGGGACCCGCTGTCCCTGGCGGAGCCGGCGCACGCCCTCCTCGTCGAACACCACTCGCTCGAGTGAGGCGACGAGGGCGCTCGTCGGCTCGAGCCCGGGGCGGCCCGCCGCGACGTCGGCCTCGAACGCCTCGATCGTGCGGGCCTCGTCGACGCGGCGTGCGCCGCTCGCCTCGCGGCGCAGGACGCTCAGGTGACCCACGGTTCCGAGCCGCTCGGCGAGCTCGGCCACGAGCACCCGCACGTAGGTACCCGTCGAACAGGTCACCGTGAAGCGCCAGCGCGCCGGGTCCCCGGTCGGCTCGAGCTCGAAGCTCTCGATCACCACCTCGCGGGCCGGACGCTCCACCTCGAGGCCGCGCCGGGCGAGCACGTGGAGCCGCTCGCCCCCGACCCGGCGGGCCGACACCATCGGCGCGCGCTGGAGGATCGTCCCGGTGAGCCCGGCCGCGGCGTCGGCCACGGTCGGCGCGTCGAGCGCGGGCACCGGGGCGGTTTTGACGACCGCGCCGTCGGCGTCGAGCGAGTCGGTCGCCACCCCGAGGGTCACCTCGCCGCTGTAGCGCTTGGTGGTCACCTGGGCGAAGCGCAGCAGCCGCGTGGCCGGGCCGACCGCGATGAGCAACAGGCCCGTCGCCATCGGGTCGAGGGTGCCGGCGTGACCGACCCGGCGCTCGGTGAGGGCCCGGCGCACGCGCGCGACGACGTCGTGGCTCGTGGGCCCCGACGCCTTGTCGATGAGCAGCAGTCCGCTAGTCGTCATGACGGTGCCGACGCAGCAGCTCCTCGACCGCCTCGCCGTGGGCGACGGCCGGGTCCGGGGCGAAGCTCAGCCGGGGCGTGCGCTTGAGCCGGGTCTGGGCGTTCACGGCCGCCTGGAGCTCGCCGCGGTGCTCCTCGAGCTGGGCGCGGGCGGGCTCGCTGAGCGAGTCGAAGTACACCACGGCCTGGCGCAGGTCCGGGCTCGTCGCGACGTCAGTCACCGTGAGCATGCCGAGTCCCTCCACCCGGTCGGCCAGGCGCACGAGCTCCTCGGAGAGGACCTCGCGCAGGATCTGGTTGACCCGGGCGGTGCGCGGGTAGGGGTGGTTCGAACCCGACACGGCTAGGCCGAGCGCGGGATCTCGCGCTCCTCGTAGGTCTCGATCACGTCTCCGGCCTTCAGGTCCTGGTAGTCCGAGAGACCCACGCCGCACTCGAAGCCGCTCGCGACCTCGCGCACGTCGTCCTTGAAGCGCTTGAGCGAGGTGACCGTGCCCTTCCAGATGATCGTGCCCTCGCGCAAGAAGCGCACCTTGGAGCCGCGGGTGATGACGCCCTCGCGCACGAGGCAGCCGGCGATGGCCCCGATGCGCGGAACGCGGAACACCTCGCGGACCTCGGCCTCGCCGGTGACGACCTCCTCGTAGACCGGGCTCAGCAGTCCGAGCATGGCCGCCTCGATCTCCTCGATCAGCTTGTAGATGATCTCGTAGGTCCGGATCTCGACGCCCTCGGCCTCGGCCAGCTCGCGGCTGCGCCGGTCTGGGCGGACGTTGAAGCCGATGATGGTGGCGTTGGAGGCCTTGGCCAGCTGCACGTCGTTCTCGGTGATGCCGCCCACGCCGCGGTGGACGATGACGAGCTTGACGTCGTCGCGCTCGAGCTTGCGCAGGCTCTCGGTGCACGCCTCGAGCGAACCCTGCACGTCGGCCTTCATGACGATGTTGAGCGTCGCGGTCTCGCCGCGCTGGATCTGCTCGAAGAGGTCCTCGAGTCGGGCCCCACCGCCGGCCGCCACGGGCTGCTGGCCGACGAGGCGCGTGCGTTGGGCGCGCGCCTCGGCCAGCGAACGGGCGTGGGCCAGGTCGTGGGCGACGCGCATCTCGTCCCCGGCGAAGGGCGGCTCGGAGAAGCCCAGCACCTGCACCGGCGTCGAGGGGCCGGCCGACTTGACCTGGCGACCCTGGTCGTCGATGAGGGCCTTGACCTTGCCGTAGGCCGGCCCGGCGACCACCGGGTCGCCGACCTCGAGCAGCCCCTTTTGGACGATGACCGTGGCCACCGGGCCCCGACCGACCTCCAGGTTGGCCTCGAGGACGGTCCCGACGGCCCGCCCGCTCGGACGGGCCTCGAGGTCGGCCAGGTCGGCCACGAGCAGCACCTGCTCCAACAGCTCGTCGATGCCCGTGCCCTGGAGGGCCGACACCTCGGCGGTGAGGGTGTCGCCGCCCCACTTCTCGGGCACGAGCCCCTGCTCGGAGAGCTGCTGGAGGACGCGGTCGGGGTTGGCCTCGGCCTTGTCCATCTTGTTGAGGGCCACGATGATCGGAACCGCGGCCGCCTTGGCGTGGTTGATCGCCTCGACCGTCTGGGGCATGACCCCGTCGTCGGCCGCGACCACCAAGATCACGACGTCGGTCACCTTGGCGCCGCGCGCGCGCATGGCCGTGAACGCCTCGTGGCCCGGGGTGTCGAGGAAGGTGATGAGCCGGCCGTGCCAGTTCACCTGGTAGGCCCCGATGTGCTGGGTGATGCCCCCGGCCTCGCCGGCCACGACGTTGGTGCGCCGGATCCGATCGAGCAGCTGGGTCTTGCCGTGGTCGACGTGGCCCATCACCGTCACCACGGGTGGGCGGACGGCGGCCGCGATGGTGTCGTCCTGGTCGTCCTCGTCGAAGAACTTCGCGAGGAGCTCCGCCTCGCGCTGCTCGCCCGGGTCGACCAGCTTCACGGTCGCGCCGACCTCGGCCGCGTAGAGCTCGA
>JAKABC010000074.1 GCA_021802025.1 Actinomycetes bacterium | reverse complement strand
AGCGCCGTGTGGATGTCGGCGGCCTTCGTTGCGGTCCTCGCCCTGCTGCTCGCGCGCACGACCTTCGGCCGCCACGTCGTGGCCGCGGGAGGCAACGCCGAGGCGGCCCGACTCGCCGGTGTGCGGGTCAACCTGATCCGGGTCGTCACCTTCGTCATCTCGGGGGGCGCCGCCGGTCTGGGCGGGGCCATCGACACCTCGCGACTCCTCTCGGCCCAGGCGGGCAGCGGCGGGAGCCAGCTGGCCTTCACGGTGCTCGCGGGCATCGTGGTCGGTGGGACGTCGATCGCCGGCGGCGAGGGGTCGGTCGTGCGCACGGCGATCGGAGTGCTCTTCATCGCGCTCATCGGCAACGGCTTCAACCTGCTCGGCGTCGACCCGCTCTACCAGCAGATCGTGCTCGGACTTCTGCTCATCGCCGCGGTTGCCCTCGACGTCTGGGCCCGTCGGCGCCGTCGATAACGTCGCGTCACCAAGGAGGACACATGGGGATCCACACCTACGGTTCCAACGCCGTCGACTGGGAGGCGCGTGTCGACATGCCGCGACTGCGCGAGCAGCGACTCGTCAAGCTCAACGCCGCCCTCGAGGCGAGTGATGTGGGGGCGCTGCTCACCTTCGACTTCCACAACATCCGCTACATGACCGGGACCCACATCGGGACCTGGGCCATGGACAAGCTCATCCGCTTCGCCTTGTTGCCGCGGGGGGGCCAGCCCGTCGTGTGGGACTTCGGCTCGGCCGCCCGCCATCACCAGCTGTACAACCCGTGGTTGACCGGCGCCCAGATCGGTCCCGACGGGTCCGTGCGACCCTACGAGGGCGCGCGCGCCGGCATCTCCACACTGCGTGGTGCGATTCCCCCGGGCGCCGACCGGGCCGGCACCGTGGCCCAGAAGATCAAGGAGGTACTGGCGGAGTACGGCCTGGAGAGCGAGCCGATCGGAGTGGACATCATCGAGATGCCGGTGCTGGCCGCCTTCGCCCGAGAAGGGATGACCCTCGTCGACGGCCAGCAGGTCTTCTTAGAGGCGCGTCGTCTCAAGACGACTGACGAAATATCGTTGCTCACCTACGCGGCCTCTATGGTCGATACGGCCTACGAAGAGCTCTACTCCTTCTTACGACCGGGCGTGAAGGAGAACGAGTGCGTCGGGCTAGTGAACAAGGTCCTCTACGACCTCGGCAGCGAGCACGTCGAGGGCGTGAACGCAATTTCGGGTGAGCGCTGCTCCCCGCACCCCCACGTCTACTCCGACCGCCTCATTCGCCCGGGCGACCCGGCCTTCTTTGACATCCTGCACTCGTTCAATGGTTACCGAACCTGTTACTACCGCACCTTCGCCGTCGGCAGCGCCTCGCGGGCCCAGCGAGATGCCTACGTGAAGTGCCGCGAACTTATCGACGTGGCGATCGCCATGGTCAAGCCCGGGGTGACGACCGCCGACGTGGTCGCCACGTGGCCGCGGGCCGAGGAGTTCGGTTTTCCCAACGAGGAGGCCGCGTTCGGTCTGCAGTACGGCCACGGTGTGGGTCTTTCAATCTGGGAGCGGCCAATCTTCAGTCGGATGATCTCTCTCGATCACCCCGAGACCCTCGAGGAAGGGATGGTCTTCGCCCTGGAGACCTATTGGCCGGCGGCTGACGGCTGGTCGGCGGCCCGAATCGAGGAAGAGGTCGTCGTCACCGCCACTGGGTGCGAGGTGATCACCAAGTTCCCCGCCGAGGAGCTGCTGGTGGCCGGCCAGCGCTATTTCAGCGCGGGTGGTCCGGTCACCGGTCTGCGCGAGAGCCAGTCGCACCTGAACACCGCCGCCGGCCGAGCGGGGGCGTAGATCCACCAATGGGTCACGGTGATTAGCCTGCGCCCAAGGGGGTGTCGTGGCGCGAAGGGCGAGACGGGCGGTGGTGGGTGCGGTGGTCGTCGTCGCGGTAGCTCTCGGGGCCACGCCGGCGGGGGCGTCGGCGGCGCCCTGGCGCACGGCGAGCGCTCTTTCCGGTATCGCGGGACTCAACGCCGGCGGCTACGCCCAGGTGAGCGCCCTGTCGTGCCCACCGACGGGGGTCTGCGTGGGGGTCGGCGGCTACAGCGTGTCGGCGAGTGTCACCGAGGCGTTCGTCGCCACCGAGTCGGGAGGGGTCTGGGGCCGGGCGCTGTCCCTACCCGGCTTCGCCGCTTTGAACGCCGGCGGCCAGCTCGGTTCCTCACTCTCGATCTCGTGCCCGGCGGCCGGCGAGTGCGCGTTGGGCGGGAGCTACGCCGACGCCACGGGCGTGGCCCACGCATTCCTCGCCACCGAGTCGGGCGGGGTCTGGGGCCCGGCCGAGGAGGTGCCCGGGATCGCCGCACTGAGCTCGAACGCACGGGCGAGCGCGCTCACGAGCGTGTCGTGCTCGTCACCGGGGACGTGCGCGGCCGGAGGCATCGTGGCGCTCTCGGCGAGCGACGTGGAGCCCTGGGTCGACCTGGAGACCGGCGGGGTCTGGGGCCCGGCCGAGTTGGTGCCCGGGATGGCCGCGCTCGACGTCGGCCAGCAGGGGAGCGTCTTTTCGGTCTCGTGCGCGAGCGGCGGGTGCGCGGCCACGGGTCAGTACACCGATGACGACGGGGCCACCCAGGTCTTCGTCGTGGCCGAGAGCGCGGGCGTCTGGTCGAGCGCCGAGACGGTGCCCGGCCCCAGCGGGAACGTGGTGCCGGGCCAGCCCCTGCCGCCGTCGATCGCCTGTCCGAGCGCCGGCGCGTGCAGCCTCGCCTACGACCTCAAGGACGTGGCCGGCGTCGAGCAGGCCTACGTCGACACCGAGGTGGACGGCGTCTGGCCCGCGGCGAGCCTGGTGAGCGGGGTGAACTCCGCCGCGGTGGGCGCGTTCGTCCTGGCGCTGTCGTGCGCCGAACCCGGGCAGTGCGCGGCGGTCGGCGCCTACGGCGACGGCCAGAAGAACGCCCAGGCGATGGTGGTCGACGAGGTCGCCGGCGCGTGGCGCCCCGCGATCGAGCTCCCGGCCTCGGGCCCCCTCAACGCCGGTGGGGGCGCCGTGCTCCAGAGCGTGGACTGCTACGCCGTGGGGGACTGCGTCGCCGGGGGCGTCTACACCGACGCCACGGGCTTCGCCCAGGCGCTGGTCGCCGGGGCCACGGGGGGCGTCTGGGGCCCGGCCGAGGAGTTGCCGGGGTCGGCCACGCTCAACGTCGGCGGCGACAGCGACGTGTCGGCTCTGTCGTGCACGAGCGCCGGCGGTTGCGCGGCCGGGGGGTACTTCTCCGACGGCGCCCGCCACTACCAGGTCCTCGTTGACGCGACGGCGCCGCTCGTCGTGCCGTCGGCGCCCTCGGTGAGCCTGCGCGGGGTCGGCTCGAGCGCCGTGCGTCTCGCGGTCAGCGCACCGGGCGCGAGCGCCCCCGCGAGCGAGGTCGAGTACGCCCTCGACGGGGGGTCGTGGCGTCGAGGGACCGGTCCGGCCGGCGAGATCGTGGTCAGCGGACTGCGTCCCTCGACGACCTACCGCATCGCCGTGCGACTCGTCGACGCCCGCGGGGCCGGCCACGCCCGTCGCCTCACGGTGCGCACGCGCTGAGTCACCGGGGTGGGTGCGGACCGTCAGAATGGGAGTCGTTCGGGGCGACCCGGCGCGGGAGGTTCCGTGGGCACGGGTCAGTCGGCGCGCGTGGCGCGCGTGAGGGGTGAGCGCGTGCTGGTCGGCACGTTCGTGCGCGAGCTGTTGCTGCGCGCGAGTCGCGAGATAGAAGAGGCGGCCGCGTCGGCCCGGGGGGATGGCTCGGCCGACGCCTACGACCCCGAGCTGACCCGGCTGCTGCGGGTCTCCCTGCGCCGGGTGCGCTACCAGCTGGCGGCCCTGAGCGCGGTCGAGCCCGCCCTCAAGACCCGGGGCGTGCGCCGGCGACTCGCCGAGGTCAGCGAGCCCTTCGGGGCCCTGCGCGACGCCCAGGTCCTCGAGGACGCCGTGCGCGACGCGCTCGGCGCGCGCCGGCGCCGGGGGGCCGGCCGAAAGATCTACCGACGCGCCGTGCGCGAACGGCGGCGCCGCGAGCGCCCGGTGCGCCGGGCCCTGGAGGCCGGAGCGTCGATCACGGCCCTCACGGTCCTCGACGACTACCGGCGAGCACTGCCCTTCCGGCTGTGGCTGCTCGGGGAGGCCGATCCGCTGGCGAGGCGGGCGCTGCGGGCCGCCTGGGGCGACGTCGAGCGCGCGGCCCGGCGCGCCCGGGCCCGACCGAGCGATCGGCGGCTCCACGAGCTGCGCGTTGAGGCCAAGCGCGCGATGTACGTCGCGCGGGGCTTCGCCGAGCTGCTGGGACCCGGGGTCGAGGAACTGGCCGAGCGGCTGAGTGAGCTCCAGGGCGCTCTCGGTCGCCACCACGACCACGCCAACGTGGCCCGGTGGCTCCACCGGCTCGGGCGAAAGCGACACGCACTGCGCCGGCGCGCGAGACGCCTCGCGCACGACGAGTCGCGCCGCGCCCGTCACGAGGCCCGACGGTGGCGCGCGCTGTATAAGGACGCGGCGAGGACCGCGGGGCGGGCGCTCTAGGGAATCGTGACCGATTGGCGTGCGACGACGCTCCCGGCGGCCGTCGCCACGTCCACGGCGTAGGTGCCGGCCACCACGTGGAGGCGACCACCGGTGTAGATCGCCAGTGAGCGGATCGGGAACGTCACGGTGGCGGTGGTGGCGGCGCTCGGGGCGAGGCTGACCCGCGCCACGGCGCGCAGCTGACCGAACGTCTCGCCGGAGGCGGCGGGGTCGGCGACGTAGACCTCGACGACGTCGGTGCCGGCGCGCGCGCCGGTGTTGGTCACCGCGACGCTGACGTGGACCCGACCGTCCGCGACGGTGGCGTGCGCGCCGGCGAGGGCGAAGCGCGTGTAGGACAGGCCGAAGCCGAAGGGGAAGAGGGGGCTTAGGTGGTGGGCCTCGTACCAGCGGTAGCCCACCTCGAGACCGGCCACCCCGGCCCCGAAGTTCACGACGTCGTCGACTCCGGGGAAACTCGCCGGTGAGGCGAGCGGGCTCTGAGCGAGCGAGCGCGGGAAGGTGACCGGCAGCCGGCCCGACGGGTCGATCGCCCCGGTGAGCACCGCGGCGAGGGCGCGACCCATCTCCTCGCCCCCGTACCAGGCCTCGAGGACGCCGGCGACCGAGCCCAGCCAGGGCATCGCGACGGGATTGGCGGTGTCTAGGACGACGACCGTGTGGGGGTTGACCCGGGCCACGGCCGCGACGAGGGCGTTCTGGTCGCCGGGCAGAGTCAGGTTGGCGAGGTCGGCGCCCTCGCCCGCCGGCGCGCCGACCACGACGACCGCCACCGCGGCGTGGCGGGCCGCGCGCACCGCCTGGGCGATGGCCGGCGACGCGTCCGCGAGGCCGAAGGCCGGCGCACCCTGGCGCACGACGCTGAACCAGCGGAGGTTCAGCGTGTAGGTGTGGCGCGGCGTCAGGCGCAGGGTCGCCGACTCGACGCGCGAGGCGTGCAGGCCCCGCGAGGCGATCGCGAGGCGTCCGTCGACGCGCAGCCAGGCGTCCCCCACGGTACGCAGGCTGAGGACGTACAGCCCGGCGCGGGCCACGCGCAGGGTCGTGGTGTAGCTGCTCCACCCCGACCCGGTGCCCGGGGCGTCGGCGGTGATGACGGCGTTGGTGACGTTGGACGGCCGGCGCACGTCGAGGTGCGCCGCGTGGTCGGCCAGCGATATCGAGGGCAGCGTCGTGGTCGGGTAGTCGGCGAGGGCCCGCAGGGACTTGAGGGCGTAGGTGCTCGGGGCGCCGGGGGCGTAGGTGACCCGGCTGCGTGGCCCGAGGGCCGCTGAGAGCCCCTGTAGGGGGGTCACCACGAACGGGGCGAGGACGTGGGCGCTGCCCTGGCCGGTCGTGAGGGGGCTCCTTGCGTACGCGCCGATCACCGCGACCGACCGGGGATGGGCCAGGGGTAAGACGGCGCCGCGGTCCTTCAACAAGACCATCCCGGCCTCGGCCTCTTGGAGGGCCAGGGCGGCGTGGGCCGGGGTCAGCGCCGGGGCCAGCGCGTCGATGTGGCGCGGGTGGGCGACGAGGCCGTGGGTGAAGAGCACGTCGAGCACCCGGCGCGCCGCGCGCGCCAGCACGCGCCGGGCGAGCCGGTGGTGCTGGACCAGCCACGTCAATGAGGGTCCGCGCACGCCCTTGACCATGTCGAGGCCCCGGGCGAAGGCGAGGGCGGTGTTCTTCGTGGCGCGCAGGTCGGCGCGCACCAGACCCGTGAAGCCCCACCGGGCCAGGGCCCGGTAGAAGTAGGGGTTGTTGCAGGGTCGCACGCCGTTGACGAGCCCCGTCGCGCACATCACCGCCGCCACCGGCGCCCCGCGCGCGATCGCGCGGAAGGGGGCGTCGTAGAGCTCCACGAGGGCGCGGCGCGAGATGACCTGGTCGATCCGGGCCCGGGCCGTCTCTTGGGTGTAGCCCCCGAGGTGCTTGAGCATCACGAGGTCCCCCGACGCGACGATCCCCCGGGCGAGCTCCAGACCCATCGCGGTGGTGAGGAACGGATCCTCGCCGAGGGTCTCGTAGAGGCGGCCGCTCAGCGGTACGCGATCGAGGTTGAGCTCGGGCGCCTGGACGACGTCGATGCCCTTGGCGCGCGCCTCGGCACCGAGCGCGACGCCCACCGCGTGGGCGAGGGCGGGGTCGAAGCTGGCGGCGAGGTCGAGGGCGCTCGGGAACTGGGTGACCCCGGTGACGCGCCCGGCGACGCCGACCGGACCGTCCGAGAGCGTGAGGGCCGGCAGGCAGAGCCCCGCGATCGGCGTGGTCATGTTCTCGATCCCGTCCCCGTTGTGCAGCGACACCAGGGTCACCATCTGGGCGAGGGTCAGTCGCGCCGCCACCTCGTGCGCGAGCAGGGTGGGGGCGACGCCGTGTCGCGCCTGGGCGACCCAGGGACAGCGCGGTCGAGTCGGGCGCGCCGCGCGCGACAGCGGTCGCGCGGCGCTCGCGGGCGCGACGAGCGCGAGCGACGCCGCGACCACGACGGCGACGAGGAGGGGTCGGGCGCGGCGGCTCACCGCGGTCGCCGGGGGCGAGGGCCCGCCCCCGGCCGTGACCGGGCGAGATCCGTCGTCCCGTGAGGGCGTGGGCGACGACACGGGAAGTGCCGGGGGCTCAAGACAGGCGAGTATAGGTTCGCCGATCTGTCGACACCCTGGTCAGGATTAAGAAGCCCGTAAGGGTGCGGCGCGCCGGCCCGGGACCGTGGGGGGAGGGACCGTTAGGCTGGCGCCTATGACGGCGCGTGGTGTCGAGGTGAAGGCCGTCCCGACGGGGTCGCCTGGGGGGTCACGTGGCTGAGCCGAGCCGCTCGGGCATCGACCGTCAGATCGGCGTGTGGCCCCGTCGTCCGCGCTCGGCGACGCCCGGGGTCGGGGAGTCCCCCCTGTGGCGCAGCGCCGAGACGGGCTCGCTCGAGACCCTCTTCCCCCCGATCGCCGACTACGCCTTCCTCTCGGACTGCGAGTCGACCTGCCTCGTGGCCCCGACCGGTTCGGTGGAGTGGCTGTGCCTTCCCCGTCCCCACGACCCCAGCGTCTTTGGCACCGTGCTCGACCGGGCGGCCGGGTCGTTCCGACTCGCGCCGGTCGACAGCGCCGTGCCGGCGCACCGCCAGTACGTGCCGGGCACGATGGTCCTCGCCACCACCTGGCAGACCCGGGGCGGCTGGCTGATCGTCCACGACTTCCTCGGCATGGCCCCCTGGTACCGCGAGGGGGAGCGCACCAACCACCACAAGCGCACCCCGGGGGACTTCGACGCCCTGCACTGTTTGGTGCGCGTGGCGACGTGCCTGCACGGCAGCGTCGACGTCTCGCTCAACTGTGAGCCCTCCTTCGACTACGGCCGTGACGACGCGCGCTGGGAGTACAGCGGCTCGACCTACGACGTGGTGAACACCGCGAACGCCGACGCGCCGCGGCTCACCCTCACCGGCGACGTGCGCTTTGGCATCGAGGGCCGCGCGGTGCGCGCGCGTCGTCGGCTCAACGAGGGCGAGTCGATCTTCACCGTCCTCAGCTGGTCCGACAGCCCCTACCCGACGACCCGCGAGGCCGTCGAGGAGTGCCGGACCGAGACCAGCCGCTTCTGGCGCGACTGGATCGACGGCGGCCGCTTCCCGGACCACCCGTGGCGCGAGCTGCTCCAGCGCAGCTCACTGACCCTGAAGGGCCTCACCTACGCGCCCACCGGGGCCCTGCTCGCCGCGCCGACGACCTCGCTGCCCGAGGTGATCGGCGGGGGGCGCAACTGGGACTACCGCTACACCTGGGTGCGCGACGCCGC
>JAKABC010000073.1 GCA_021802025.1 Actinomycetes bacterium | reverse complement strand
GAAGGCGTGGGAGTGCGCGTGCGGCAAGTACAAGCGCGTGCGCTTCAAGGGCATCGTCTGCGAGCGCTGCGGCGTCGAGGTCACCAGCGACAAGGTCCGGCGCGAGCGCATGGGTCACATCGCCCTGGCCGCCCCGGTCGTGCACATCTGGTACCTGCGCGGGACCCGCTCGTGGCTGGCCTACCTCCTCATGGGCACCGCGCCCAAGGAGGAGCTCAAGGCCAAGCAGCTCGAGAAGGTCATCTACTTCGCCGCCCACATGGTGACCTTCGTGGACGTCGAGAAGCGCCACGTCGACCTGCCCGACCTGCGCCAGGCGCTCGCCGAGGAGATCGACGAGATCAACGACCGCGAGGCCAAGGCCGTCGAGGCCAAGCTGCGCGACGTCGAGGCCAAGGCCGCCACCCTCGAGGGTGAGGGGGCCAAGGAGTCCGAGTTGCGCGCCCTGCAGCGCGCCAGCGAGCGCGAGCTCGAGGCCGTGAAGGTCCGCTTCGCCGAGGAGCGCGAGGTCGCCCGCCAGGCCTTCGACACCTTCGAGGGCCTGCACTCGCGTCAGATCATCGAGGACGAGGTCCTCTACCGCGAGATGGAGTTCCGCTACGGCGAGTACTTCGAGGGCGGCATGGGCGCCGACGCCATCTTGCAGCTGATCGACCGGATGGACCTCGACGAGGAAGAGCGCGTCATGCGCGAGATGATCGAGGCCAAGGACGGCCGCAAGCCGCTCAGCGCCCAGCGTCACGCCAAGTTCTTGAAGCGCCTGGCGATCGTCCAGTCGTTTAACCGCCGCGACGGCCACGGGCACCGCGTGAACGACCCGCGCGCGATGATCCTCGAGGCCGTGCCGGTGATCCCGCCGGACCTGCGCCCGATGGTCCAGCTCGACGGCGGCCGCTTCGCCACCTCGGACTTGAACGACCTCTACCGGCGCGTCATCAACCGCAACAACCGCCTCAAGCGGCTGCTCGATCTGGGCGCGCCCGACATCATCGTCAACAACGAGAAGCGCATGCTCCAAGAGGCTGTCGACGCCCTGTTCGACAACGGCCGTCGCGGACGGCCGGTCACCGGCCAGAGCGGGCGCCCCCTCAAGTCGCTCTCGGACATGCTCAAGGGCAAGCAGGGCCGGTTCCGCCAGAACCTGCTCGGCAAGCGCGTCGACTACTCGGGCCGCTCGGTCATCGTGGTCGGCCCGCAGCTCAAGCTGCACCAGTGCGGCCTGCCCAAGGAGATGGCCCTCGAGCTCTTCAAGCCCTTCGTGATGAAGCGGCTCATCGAGACCCAGGTCGCCCAGAACATCAAGAGCGCCAAGCGCATGGTCGAGCGGCGCAAGTCGGTCGTCTGGGAGGTCCTCGAGGAGGTCATCCGCGAGCACCCGGTGCTGTTGAACCGCGCCCCGACCCTGCACCGCCTGGGCATCCAGGCCTTCGAGCCGGTGCTCGTCGACGGCAAGGCCATCCAGATCCACCCGCTGGTGTGCAAGGCCTTCAACGCCGACTTCGACGGCGACCAGATGGCCGTGCACGTCCCGCTGTCGGCCGAGTCCCAGGCCGAGGCCCGGATCTTGATGCTCTCGACCAACAACATCTTCACCCCGGCGACCGGCCGGCCGATCACCGAGCCGGGTCAGGACATGGTCTTTGGGACCTACTACCTGACCCTGCCGGCCGAGGGCGACGAGGTGAACCCGCGGGTCTTCCGCCACACCTACGAGGTCGAGAGCGCGCTCGAGGAGCGCACGCTCGGGCTGCGCACGCCCATCGAGATCCGCCCGCTCGAGGGGTCGTCCCTCGACGCCCGCCTGGCCGCGGCCGGCGTCGAGCCGACCGGCGCCAGCCGCCGACTCGTGACGACCCCGGGGCGCGTCTTGTTCAACGAGGCGCTCCCGCCGGCCTTTCGCTACGTGAACCAGCAGATCGGCAAGAGCACCGTGCCGGTGGGCACCATCGTCGAGGAGATCTCGGCGAGCTACTCGCGCCAGCAGGTCGCCACGGCGCTCGACGCCATCAAGGCGCTGGGCTTTCGCTACGCGACCCGCTCGGGGCTCACGATCTCGATCGAGGACATCGTCACCACGCCCGACAAGGCCGCCATCCTCAACAAGTACGAGGAGCAGGCCGCCAAGGTCGAGACGAACTACCGGCGCGGGGTCATCGTCGACGACGAGCGGCGCCAGCAGGAGATCGAGATCTGGACCAACGCCAACAAAGAGGTCGGTGACGCGGCCGAGCGGGCGATGAACGCGATGGCCGAGAACCCCATCCGCATGATGGTGGACTCGGGCGCCCGCGGCAACAGCCAGCAGATCCGCCAGATCGCGGCCATGAAGGGCCTCGTCTCCAACCCGCGCGGTGAGATGATCCCGCGGCCGATCAAGTCCTCGTTCCGCGAGGGCCTCTCGGTCCTGGAGTACTTCATCTCGACCCACGGCACCCGCAAGGGCCTGGGTGACACCGCCCTGCGCACGGCCGACTCGGGCTACCTGACCCGGCGCCTGGTCGACGTGGCCCAGGAGCTCATCGTCAAAGAGACCGACTGCGGCACCACGCGCGGCCTGTGGATCGAGAACGTGGGACCGGACCGGCCCGGCCGGCGCGCCCACCTCGAGACCAAGCTCTGGGGTCGCGTCGTCGCCGAGGACGTCACCCTGGCCGACGGCTCGGTCATCCCGGCCGGCACGCTGCTCTACGTCGACGACGTCGAGCGGCTGCGCGACGACGCGTCGGTGGAGCGCGTGCGCGTGCGCACGACCCTGACCTGCGACGCCCTCCAGGGCGTGTGCGCGGCCTGCTACGGCATGTCGCTCGCGACCCACCAGATCGTCGAGCTCGGCGAGGCCGTCGGGGTCATCGCGGCCCAGTCGATCGGCGAGCCGGGCACCCAGCTCACGATGCGCACGTTCCACTCCGGTGGCGTGACCGAGAGCGACATCACCCACGGCCTGCCCCGCGTGGTCGAGCTCTTCGAGGCCCGCACCCCCAAGGGCGCCGCGGCGGTGGCGGAGTTCTCCGGCACCGTGCGCGTCGAGCTCATCGGACGCGAGCGCAAGGTGACCATCGTCGGCGACGAGGGCCAGGTCCAAGAGGAGTCGATCTCGATCGCCCGCCACCTCCTCGTCGAGGACGGCCAGGAGATCGAGGTCGGCACGCCGCTGCACGACGGGCCCCTCGACCCCAAGCTGATGATGAAGTTCCGCGGCACCCGCGAGACCCAGCAGTACCTGGTCGAGGAGGTCCAGAACGTCTACCGCGACCAGGGCGTGTCGATCCACGACAAGCACATCGAGCTGATCGTGCGCCAGATGACCCGCCGGGTGCAGGTCGTCGACGCCGGGGACTCGGCGTGGCTGCCCGGGGCGCTCATCGACGTGAAGACCTTCAACGACACCAACGACGACCTCGAGGCCCAGGGCAAGGAGGCGGCCGACGGCCGCGCCCAGCTCATGGGGATCACCAAGGCGTCGCTGGCGACCGACTCGTGGCTCTCGGCGGCCTCCTTCCAAGAGACGACCCGGGTGCTGACCGAGGCGGCCATCGAGGGCAAGCACGACTCGCTGGTGGGCCTTAAGGAGAACATCATCATCGGCAAGCTGATCCCGGCCGGCTCGGGGCTCGACTACTACAACGAGCGCGAGCTGCGTCTGGACATGCCCGACGCCGAGATGCTGCCCGACTGGGCGAGGGGCTCGGACGAGGACCTCGACCTGGCGAGCCTGCTGGGCGAGCTGACCGGGGACGACACCTTCAGCGCCGACCTGGCCGCCTTCCAGAACATCGGGACGGCCACCTACGACGAGTCGGCGCTGCCCGAGAACGACCTGGAGAACCCCGAGGACCAGCTCGGCGGCCAGGCCCTGTAGGCTAGAGCCCCGCCGGGCTTGCCAGGTACCGGGGGCGGGCGTAGGATTGCTAGTCCGCTCCGGGGGGCCCCCGGGCGCCCCGAGTTCGAGAAATTACGAGAGAGGTTTCGCGTGCCCACCATCGAGCAGTTGGTCCGTAAGGGCCGACAGGAGAAGGTCAGCAAGACCAAGACGCCGGCCCTCAAGGGGGCCCCGCAGCGTCGTGGGGTCTGCACCCGCGTCCACACGGTCACGCCCAAGAAGCCGAACTCCGCCCTGCGCAAGGTGGCGCGCGTGCGCCTGACCTCGGGGGTCGAGGTCACGGCCTACATCCCCGGCGTGGGCCACAACCTCCAGGAGCACTCGATCGTGCTGGTGCGCGGGGGGCGCGTGAAGGACCTGCCGGGCGTGCGCTACAAGATCATCCGCGGCGCCCTGGACACCTCGGGCGTGCGCGACCGCAAGCAGGCCCGTAGCCGCTACGGCGCCAAGAGGGAGGGCTGATGCCTCGCAAGGGCCCCGCCGTCCGTCGGGAGATCCCGGCCGACCCGATCTACAAGTCGGTCCTGGTCACCCAGATCATCAACAAGGTGCTCGAGCGCGGCAAGCGCACGATCGCCGAGCGCATCGTCTACACCGCCCTCGAGCAGGTCGAGCAGAAGACCGGCTCCGACCCCATCGCCACGCTCAAGCGGGCGCTGGAGAACGTGCGCCCCGAGCTCGAGGTGCGCAGCCGTCGCGTGGGCGGCACCACCTACCAGGTGCCGGTCGAGGTGCGCCCGCGCCGCTCGACGACGCTCGGCATCCGCTGGCTGACCGACTTCGCGAAGAAGCGCCGCGAGAAGACCATGGCCGAGCGTCTGGCCAACGAGATCATGGACGCCGCCAACGGCGTCGGGGCGGCCGTCAAGCGGCGCGAGGACATGGCCAAGATGGCCGAGTCCAACAAGGCCTTCGCCCACTACCGCTGGTAAGGAACCCCCATGGCCCCCCGTGAGTACCCCCTGGAGAAGCTGCGCAACATCGGCATCATGGCCCACATCGACGCGGGCAAGACCACCACGACCGAGCGCATCCTCTACTACACCGGCAAGAACTACAAGATCGGCGAGGTCCACGAGGGCGCCGCGACCATGGACTGGATGGTCCAAGAGCAAGAGCGCGGGATCACCATCACCTCGGCCGCCACGACCTGCTACTGGAACGGGCACCGGATCAACATCATCGACACGCCCGGCCACGTGGACTTCACCGTCGAGGTGGAGCGCTCGCTGCGCGTGCTCGACGGGGCGGTGGCGGTCTTTGACGCCGTCGCCGGCGTCGAGCCCCAGACCGAGACGGTCTGGCGCCAGGCCAACAAGTACTCGGTGCCGCGCATCTGCTTCGTGAACAAGATGGACCGGATCGGCGCCGACTTCTTCCGCTGCGTCGAGATGATCGAGGACCGCCTCGACTGCGTGCCCGCGGTCGTCCAGCTGCCCATCGGCGCCGAGGGCGACTACCTGGGCGTGGTCGACCTGACGGCCATGAAGGCGATCATCTACCACGACGAGAAGGGCGAGTCCTTCGAGGTCACCGACATCCCCGACCACCTGAAGGACCAGGCCGCCGAGTACCACGGCAAGCTGATCGACGTCCTGACGACCTTCGACGACCACCTGATGGAGAAGGTCCTCAGCGACGAGGAGGTCACCGTCGAGGACCTGCACCGGGCGCTGCGCCGGGGCACCATCGAGGGCCACTGCGTGCCGATCCTCAACGGCACGGCCTTCAAGAACAAGGGCGTCCAGCCGATGCTCGACGCGGTCGTCGACTACCTGCCGAGCCCGCTCGACCTGCCCCCGACCCAGGGGCGCCTGCCGGGCAAGGAGGACGTCGTCGAGCGCAAGCCCGACGACGCCGAGCCCTTCAGCGCGCTGGCCTTCAAGATCATGACCGACCCCTACGTCGGCAAGCTGACCTACCTGCGCGTCTACTCGGGCTCGTTGGAGAAGGGCGAGACCGTCATCAACACCACGAAGGGCTCGCGCAAGGAGCGCCTGGGCCGTCTGTTGTTGATGCACGCGAACAACCGCGAGGACCTCGACGCGATCCGCACCGGCGACATCGTCGCCGCGGTCGGGCTCAAGCAGGTCACGACCGGCGACACCCTGAGCGACCCCGACCAGCCGATCCAGCTCGAGACGCTCGAGTTCCCCGAGCCGGTCATCCACGTCGCCGTCGAGCCCAAGACCAAGGCCGACCAGGAGAAGCTGGGCAAGGCCCTCTACGCGCTGTCCGAGGAGGACCCGACTTTTCGCGTGCGCACCGACCAAGAGACCGGCCAGACCGTCATCTCGGGGATGGGCGAGCTGCACCTCGAGGTGCTGGTCGACCGGATGCTGCGCGAGTTCGGCGTCGACGCCAACGTCGGCAAGCCCCAGGTCGCCTACCGCGAGACGATCCGCAAGACCGTCGAGAAGGTCGAAGAGAAGTACGTCCGCCAGACCGGCGGCAAGGGCCAGTACGGCCACGTCGTCATCTCGGTCGAGCCGACCGGCCCCGGGGGCGGCTACGAGTTCCTCGACGAGATCACCGGTGGGGTCGTGCCCAAGGAGTACATCCCCGCGGTCAACCAGGGGATCACCGAGTCGCTCACCTCGGGCGTGCTAGCCGGCTACCCCATGGTCGACCTGCGGGTCCGTCTCACCTTCGGCAGCTACCACGACGTCGACTCCTCGGAGATGGCCTTCAAGATCGCGGGGTCGCTCGCCATCAAGAAGGCGACGCGCCTGGCGAGCCCCGTGCTGCTCGAGCCGATCATGGCCGTCGAGGTCGTCACCCCCGAGGACTACATGGGTGACGTCATCGGCGACCTCTCCAGCCGGCGCGGCCGGGTGGAGGGCATGGAGCAGGTCGGCAACAACCAGGTAATTAGGGCTCTCGTGCCGCTGGCCGACATGTTCGGCTACGCTACGGACCTGCGTTCACGCACCCAGGGGCGCGCGACGTACACGATGCAGTTCCATTCGTACGCGGAGGTTCCGGACGCGATCGCCAAGGAGATCGTGGCCAAGGCGACCGGCGCGTAAGAGGGAAAACACCAAGGTCCAAACCGTCGTCGGGGAGGGCCGCAAGAACCGACCGCTCAAGGGGAGCGGTCACGAGAAGAAAGTCAGTCCCCGACAATGGCAAAGCAGAAGTACGAGCGCACCAAGCCGCACGTCAACATCGGCACGATGGGCCACATCGACCACGGCAAGACCACCCTGACCGCGGCCATCACCAAGGTCCTCTCCGAGCGGGTCCCCGGCTCCGCCTTCACCCCGTTCGACCAGATCGACAAGGCCCCCGAGGAGCGCCAGCGCGGCATCACGATCTCGATCGCCCACGTGGAGTACGAGACGGCGAACCGCCACTACGCCCACGTCGACATGCCCGGCCACGCCGACTACGTCAAGAACATGATCACCGGCGCCGCCCAGGTCGACGGCGCGATCCTCGTCGTCTCGGCGACCGACGGCCCGATGCCCCAGACCCGCGAGCACGTCCTGCTCGCGCGCCAGGTCGGCGTGCCCTACATCGTGGTGGCCCTCAACAAGGCCGACATGGTCGAGGACGAGGAGCTGCTCGAGCTGGTCGAGATGGAGGTCCGCGAGCTGCTGAGCTCCTACGACTTCCCCGGTGACGACACGCCGATCGTGCGCGTCTCGGCCCTCAAGGCCCTCGAGGGCGACGCCGCCTGGGGCGACAAGGTCATGGAGCTCATGGACGCGGTGGACAGCTACATCCCCGAGCCCCAGCGCGCCACCGACCGCCCGTTCCTCATGTCGATCGAGGACGTCATGTCCATCACCGGCCGCGGCACCGTGGTGACCGGCAAGGTCGAGCAGGGCGTCATCAAGGTCGGCGACGAGGTCGAGATCGTCGGCCTGCGCCCGACCCAGAAGACGACGGTCACCGGCATCGAGATGTTCCGCAAGCTCCTCGACGAGGGCCAGGCCGGTGACAACCTCGGCGCGCTGCTGCGCGGCACGAAGAAGGAGGAGGTCGAGCGCGGCCAGGTCCTGTGCAAGCCGGGCTCGATCACCCCGCACACCGAGTTCGAGGCCCAGGTCTACGTGCTGACCAAGGAGGAGGGCGGTCGCCACAAGCCGTTCTTCGCCCACTACCGTCCGCAGTTCTACTTCCGCACGACCGACGTCACCGGCACCATCGAGCTGCCCGCGGGCACCGAGATGGTGATGCCCGGTGACAACACCGAGATGACCGTCCAGCTCGGCAAGCCGATCGCCATGGAGGAGGGCCTCACCTTCTCCATCCGCGAGGGCGGCCGGACCGTCGGCTCGGGTCGCGTCACCAAGATCATCAAGTAGGCGGTGATGGCCGACAACCGACAGATGATCCGGATCCGGCTGAAGGCCTTCGACCACAGCGTCCTGGACCAGTCCACCGCGAAGATCGTCCAGACGGTCGAGCGGACCAACGCCCGGGTCCAGGGGCCGGTGCCCCTGCCCACCGAGATCCACCGCTACACGGTGGTGCGCGGTCCGCACAAGCACAAGGACTCCCGGGAGCACTTCGAGATGCGGGTGCACAAGCGCCTGCTCGACATCGTGGACCACACCGCCAAGACGGTCGACTCGCTCCAGCGCCTCGACCTGCCGGCCGGGGTGGACATCGAGATC
>JAKABC010000072.1 GCA_021802025.1 Actinomycetes bacterium | reverse complement strand
GCCCCGAGGTGGCCGGCGAGGTCGCCGAGCGCGTCACCGCGGCCCTCGCGGCCCCCTTCGCCCTGCGCTCGGTCGAGACGAGCGTCTCGGCCTCGATCGGCGTCGCCCTCTACCCCGATGACGCCCTCGACGGGGCGGTGCTCGTGTGGTCGGCCGACGTCGCGATGTACCGGGCGAAGCTCAGTGGCGAACCCTACGTCTTCTACGACCCGACCCTCGACGGATTGAACAACCACATCCACCTGCTCGACGACCTGAGCGACGCCGTGCGCAACGGCGAGCTCGTCTTGCACTACCAGCCCCAGATGGACCTCGCGACGGGCACCGTCACGGGCGTGGAGGCGCTGGTGCGCTGGCCCCACCCCCACCTCGGCCTCGTGCCGCCGGTGAAGTTCCTCCCCCTGGCTGAGGAGGCCGGCCTCATGGCGCCGCTCACCGCGTGGGTCATGGAGGCGGCGCTGCGCCAGTGCGCGCAGTGGAGCGCCGAGGGGCGCGAGTTCACCGTCTCGGTCAACGTGTCGGCCTCGAACCTGCTCGACGACGGGCTCGTCGAGCTCGTCGAGCGGCTCCTCGAGCGCTACGGCCTGGCCAGCCGCTTCTTGATCGTGGAGGTGACCGAGTCGGTCATCATCCGCGAGTTCGACCGCGCGAGCGAGGTCATCCGCCGGCTGCGCGACCTCGGGGTCCTCGTGTCGATCGACGACTTCGGCGCGGGGGTCACCTCGCTCGCCTACCTCTCCAGCCTCTCGGTGAGCGAGCTCAAGCTCGACCGCGCGTTCCTCGACGGGGTGACCGACGACACCGGGCCGCGCACGCTCGAGCTCGTGCGCGCGACGATCAACCTCGGCCACGAGATGGGCCTGCGCGTGGTCGCCGAGGGCATCGAGGACGCCGCGACCCTCGCCCGGCTGAGCGAGCTGGGCTGTGACGTCGCCCAGGGCGACTACATCTCCCGGCCGGTCCCGGCCGACGAGCTGGCCCCCGCCGTCCTGCCCGCCCCCGTGCCCCTGGCCTAGCCCATCAGGGCCGTCGAGGCCAGCTCCTCGTCGCCGGGCATCAGCGCGGGCACGCGGATCATCAGCAGCGAGACGACGAGGCCCACCAACGCGATCAGCGAGCCCCACATGAAGGCCGTGGTGTAGCCGTGGGTCGTGGCGACCGCCTGGGCCGCGGGGGCGAGCGAGTGCAGCGCGGCCAGCTTCGACTTCATCGCGTCGATGGCCACGGTCGCCAGCACGGCGAGCCCGAGGGCCCCGCCGACCTGCTGGGTGGTGTTGAGCAGCGCCGAGGCCAGCCCCGCCTCGTGGTGCTCGACCCCGGAGACGGCGACGAGCGTGAGGGGCACGAAGGTGGTGCCCATACCCAGCGCCAGCAGCAGCAGCGGCGCGAAGACCTGCCAGTAGCTCGAGTGCACGGTGATCACGTTCGACATCCACGCGAGACCGGCCACGGCCACGGCCGGTCCGACGACGAGCGGGATGCGCACGCCGATGCGCGAGACGAACCGTGAGGAGAGGCCCGCCGCGATCACGATGCCGACGGTCATCGGCAAGAAGCCGACCCCCGTGCGCACCGGGCTCCAGCCGAGGATGTTCTGGAGGTACTGGGTCAAGAAGTAGAACATCGAGAACAGCGCGATGCCGATGAACAGCATGATGAGGTACGCGCCCGAGCGGTTGCGGTTCTTGAAGATCGCCAGCGGCATCAGCGGCTCGGCGCTGCGCGACTCGATGAGCAAGAAGAGCCCGAGCATCACGACCGCCAGGCCCAGCGCCACCAGCGTCGAGACGCTCGTCCAGCTGTGGCTCGCGGTGTTGGACAGGCCGTAGACCAGCGAGAGCATGCCGGCCGTCGCGGTCAGCGCCCCCGGCACGTCCAGGCGACCCTCGCCGCGGTCGGACTCGTTGAGCGCCCGGGGCGCCAGGGCCAGCACGATGAGGGCGATCGGCACGTTCACGAAGAAGATCCACCGCCACGAGACGTAGCTCGTGAGCAGCCCCCCGAGGAGGAGCCCGACGGCGCCGCCGACCCCCGACATCGCGGCGTAGACGCCCATGGCCCGGTTGCGCGACGGGCCCTCGGGGAAGTTCGTGGTGACCAGAGAGAGCGCCGTCGGCGAGGCGATCGCCCCACCCACCCCCTGGAGTCCCCGGGTCACGATCAGCCAGACGTCAGAGGTGGCGAGACCGCCGAGCAGCGAGGCCAGGGCGAAGACCGCGATGCCGACCATGAACATCCTGCGCTTGCCGAAGAGGTCGCCGGTGCGCCCCCCGAAGAGCAGCAGGCCGCCGAAGGTCAGTGAGTAGGCCGTGATCACCCACTCGAGGTTGTTGAGCGAGAAGTGCAGCGCGGTGCGGATCGTCGGCAGGGCCACGTTCACGATGGTCGCGTCGAGGACGATCATGAGCTGGGCGCACGAGATGACGACGAGCGCCAGCCCGAGGTGCTTGCCGGCGGTGGTGGCGTGGCGTTCGGGCGCGACGTCAGAGGTGGTCACGATGGCCTTTCTCTAGGGGTTCGGGGTTCTGCAGCGACACCGGTCCGGCCAGCACGAGGGGCAAGATCACGCCCTCGATGATCGACTCGACGAAGCCGGCGTCGATCTCCTGGGGCTGGACGAGGAGACGATAGAGGACGAGCGCCGGGATGAGCGAGACCACCAGGTCGAGGTGGGCGACCGGTGCGATCTCGCCTCGGGCGACGGCCCGTTCGAAGACCGCGGCCAACGAACGTCGGTGGGGCTCGACCAGGCGCTCGTCGAACGCGGCGCGCAGTTCGGGGTCGCGCGGCAGCGCGCTGGCCAGCCCGACCATCACCGAGGTGTCGAGGGATTCGCCGTCGTGGGCGCTCGCGCGCCGGGCCAGCTCGGCCAGGTCGCCGCGCAACGAACCCGTGTCGGGCGCCTCCAGGCGGGGCTTATGGCGCAGCAGGGCGTCGACGACCAGCTCGGCCTTGCCCGACCAGCGTCGGTAGATCGTCGCCTTGCCGGCCCCCGCGCTGGTGGCGATGGCGTCGACGGTGAGCCGGTCGTAGCCGATCTGGGCGAGCAGGCGCAGCGCCGCGTCGCGCAGGGCCGCGTCGCGCGAGGCGTCGAGGTGGCGCCCGCCGTGGCGCTCGGCACCGGCCCTCTCGTCACGCTCCTCGGCGATCGTCACGGCGATTACGATACCAGAACGTTCCGTAACTGAACCGTTCCGTTTTCCAGTCCCTCGACGGGGCTGGCCCGGTGCGGCGTCGGTCTAGCCGAAGACCTTGGCGTAGGCGATGGTGGCCGCGGGCCGCGAGAAGTGGACGGCCTCACCCCAGTGGGAGAAGACCGTCAGGCTGGTCGCGCCCGCCGCACTCACCTCCTCGCGCAGCGGCAGGGCGTGGGCCCCGGCGGCGAGCACGAGGGTCGTCGTCGAGGCCGACGCCGAGGCCGACGCCGGGGTCGTCCAGCGCAGCTGGTAGCCACCGGTCGTCGCGTCGCGGGTCGCGAGCAGGTGGGTCCCCTTCGCGCTCGGCAGGATCGCGGCGAAGCCCGTGGCGGTGAGGTTGAGTCGGAACTCCTTGTACTGGGTGGAGCCCTTCTTCATGACGATCCACTTGGCGCCGACCTTGGCCACCTGGGTCTTGGTCAGACCCATCAGCGAGCGCAGACCACCGGGAGAGCCCGACAGGTAGGCCGCGCTCGAGGTGACGGCCACCTCGAAGCGCTCGGCGCCCGAGGTGTAGGACTCGTGTCCGGCCGAGAGCCCGATGTCGGCGACGGCCGCGCTGCGCACGCCCTTGCGCTCGGTGGTGACGACGAGGTGAACCCCCTGCTGTCCCTTGAGGGCCCGAGCCGAGGCGCCGAGCAGCGAGGACACCGTCGGCGCACTGGCCGCGCCGGCCGAGGCGCCGACGACGCCGAGGGCGGGAGCGAGGAGGAGGGCCACGAGGGCGGCCGAGGAGACGAAACGGGTACGGGGCACCGCACCACCCTAGGTCCCGGGGGGCGCCGGCGGACTACAGGACCCGGGACAGCTCGAACAACAGGGCCTGGATCGTCTGGATGTGCTCGACCAACGGGCCGCTCAGGGCGTTCCACGCGTCGTCGTCGAGTAGGCCGTTCGCCACCGCGATCGAGCGCAGCGCCACCTGGAGGGTGCAGAACCACGCCCAGGCTTCGCCGTCGGTGAGCGCCCCCTCGTCGAGGGTCGCGAGCACCAGCTCGGCGTTCGAGGTGAGCTCACTCTGTCGGCTCAGCATCGCCAGGGGGTCGTCGGCGTCGCGGCCGGGGTCGATCGGGGCGTGCAGGGCGGCCCCCCACGCGTGGTTGGGGTCACCCTCGGCGGCCGCGACCTCGCGCGCGGTGGCCCCCACGAAGGCGCGCCCGTCGGGGCTGAGTCGGACCTCGATCCGACCGTCCCGGCGCCGGGTGAAGAGGCGCGACGCCACTAGTCGTCGCGCTCGACCGTCGACTGAAGCCCCGCCACCTGGAGCTTGACGCAGTAGGACTCGGCGCGCTCGCGCCCGCCGGACCACACGACGGCCCGGCCCTCGTGGTGGACGGTGAGCATGAGGTGGGTGCACTTGGCCTCGGGGTAGCCGAAGACCCGACGAAAGACCACGACCACCACGGCCATCGGGGTGACGGGATCGTTCCAGACGACCACGTTCCACGGCCGCTGCGTGGCCACCGACGCGCTCTGGTCGAGCTCGCGCTCGGTCGAGGCCAGTCGGGCGGTCACCGGACCAGTCTTCCAGCCGGGGGCTCGACGGGGCACGGCTCGACCCTAGGGTGGGTTCGCCATGCCGACGCCCCCCCACGGCCTCGCCGAGCGAGCGCGCGCCCTCGCCGGACAGGCCATCCGACGGGCCGCCGGCCTCGTGGAGGACCCCCCGCCCCGCTGCGACGACCCGGCCCTCGCCTACACGCCGGTCGACGGCGTGGCGCGCGTCGTGCACGGCGACCTCGGCTCGATGCTGGTGGGCGGGGTCGCCTCGCTCTTCGTCCAGATGCTCCACCCCCTCGCCATGGCCGGGGTCGCCGACTACTCGCGCTACCGCGAGGACCCGTTCGGGCGGCTCCTGCAGACGGCCCACTACATCAGCGCCACGACCTACGGCTCGACCGAGACCGCCGAGGCGGCCCTGGCCCGGGTGCGCTTCGTGCACGACTTCGTCCACGGCACCGCCGAGGACGGACGGCCCTACGACGCCCGGGACCCCCACCTGCTGGCCTTCGTCCACTGCGCCGAGGTCTCGATGTTCCTCGCCGCCTACCGGCGCCTGGGCCGCTACCCCATCTCTCACGCCGACGCCGACCGCTACGTGGCCGAGGTGGCCCGGGCGGCGCGCGACCTCGGCGTTCTCGACCCCCCCACCACCGCGGCCGAGCTGGCGGCCCGGCTCGCGTCGTACCGGCCCGAGCTGCGCCTCTCGGGCGCGGCGCGCGAGGCCCGCGACTTCTTGGCCGGCGGCGTCAGCCTCGGGCCCGTCGCCCGCCTCGCCTACCGGGTGATCGTGCGCGCCGCCTACGCGCTGGTCGACCCGCCCGAGCGACGACTGCTCGGCGCGCCGCGCCCGTCGTGGCGCGACCGCGCGGCGCTGTACGTCGCGCGGCTCTTCGCCGCCACGGTGCGCGTGGTGCTGGCGCCGGCGGCGCCTCAGGTCGTCGAGAGCCCGCCGTCGACCGCGAGCACCTGACCGGTGACGTAGGGGGCGTCCACGAGGGAGAGGATCGCGCCGGCCACGTCCTCGGGCGTCGCCACCCGGCGCAGGGGCGCGTGGCGCTCGACGTACTCGCGCGCGCCGACCCAGTCGGCCGTCCACGGCGTCGCGGTGAACCCGGGCGCGACCGCGTTCACCCTTACCTCGGGGCCCATGACGCGCGCGAGGAGCCGGGTCACGTGGTTGAGCGCGGCCTTGGAGGCCGCGTAGGGGATCGACGAGCCGGCCGTGCGCTCACCGGCGTGCGACGAGACGTTCACGACCGCCCCGCCACCGTCGGCCAAGAGGTCGTGGAGGGCCGTGGTGAGCTCGAAGGTGGCGAAGACGTTCAGCTCGAAGATCTCGCGCCACACCCCGCGGTTCGCCGCGGCGAAGTCCCGGTGGTCGATGCGCCGGGTGGTGGCCGCGTTGTTCACGAGCACGTCGAGGCGCCCGTGGCGCTCGCGCACCGCGGCCACGAGCTCGGACACCCCCTCCTCGCGGGCCAGGTCGGCCTGGACGTAGGCGGCGCCGGGCAGCTCGGCCGCGAGCCGCTCACCGGCCGTGCGACTGCGCGCCGAGTTGAGGACGACGAGGTCGCCGCGGGCCGCGAAGCGCCGCGCCGTCGCCTCACCGATGCCGCTCGTCGAGCCGGTGACTAGGACGACGCTCACGCGCGCCGCCGGAGCCGCCACGAGCCCGCCCAGTGCTGGCCCGGCTCGAGCACGACCACGTCCTTGCCCGAGCGCAGCGCGTCGGGCGGACAGGTCATCGGCTCGATCGCCACGGCCGTGCGCCGGCGGCCGCGCTCGAGGGTGTCACCGGTGAAGACCTGGAGGTAGGGGAAGGTGCGGTCCACGCTGAGCTCGACCATCGCCCCGGAGGAGTCCTCGAGCACGGCGACGGCCAGCCCCGAGTCGTCGCGCACCAGCTCGGTGTAGGTGGTATCGAGCTCGTGGCCGTTCACCGACTTGCGCCGCGAGAAGTCGAGGGGCTGGCCGGCGACCGGCAGGATCTCGCCCGTGGGCAGGCGCCGGTCGTTGACCGCGACGTAGGCCCGCGCGGGCACCTCGAGCTGGGCCCCCTCGATCGTCGGGGTCGTGACGGCCAGGTAGGGGTGGAAGCCCAGCCCGAAGGGCACGGGCACCTCGTCGCGGTTGGTCACCGTCGAGGTCACGGTGAGCCCCAGCGCGCCGAGGTGGTAGGCGATGGTCAGCTCGGTGGCGAAGGGGTAGGCCGGCGTGGGGTGCAGGGTCAAGGTCAGCACGCAGCGGTTCTGGTTGACCGCCTCGATGCGGAACGGGCGAAAGCGCACCAGCCCGTGGATGGCGGTGGCGTGGGGGACGTCGTCGACCGCGGCGCGCGCGGCGCGCCCCGAGAAGGTCCACTCGCCGTCGCCCATCCGGTTCGGCCACGGGTAGAGCACCTGGCCCCGGGCGGCGGTGGCGACCTCGTCGGCCGCGAAGCCCTCCACGACGGGCACCCCGCCCTGGACGTAGGTCCGCAGCGTCGCCCCCACCTCGGTGACGACCGCGCGCTGGTCGCCGTGGGCGATCGCTATCTGTTCACCCGTCGGCAGCATCACGCCCGTCTCCTGTCCCACACCGGCCCGTAACTTACGACAGTTAGGGTCGGGGGGATGCGCCTCCTGCTCACCAACGACGACGGGGTGGGTGCGCGGGGTCTCGCGGTCCTGGCCCAGGCGGTCGAGCAGTGGGTCGCCGGCGCACCCGGGGGCGAGGAACGCGACGCGATCATCGTCGCCCCGGACCGCAACTACTCGGGCATGTCGGCCGCCGTGGGCGACGTCTTCGCCCGCCCGAGCGTCTCGTACCGCCGCCACCACGTCGAGGGGGCGGGGAGCCTCCCGGCCTACGGTCTCGACGCCCCACCGGCCCTGTGCGCGATCATGGGCGCCCTCGGGGCGTTCGACCTCGTGCCCGACGTCATCGTCTCGGGGATCAACGCCGGGGCCAACGTCGGGCGCAGCGTCCTGCACTCGGGGACGGTGGGCGCCGTGTTGACCGGGGCCCAGCTCGGCCTCTCGGGGATCGCGGTGTCGGTTCAGTGGGGAGAGCACGTCCACTACGACACGGCCGCCGCGGTGTGCGTGGAGGTGCTCGAAGAGCTGGTCGCGGCGCCCGGTCGCACCGTGCTCAACCTCAACGTCCCCAACCTCGCGCGCGAGCAGCTCGCCGGAGTGCGCCGGGCCCGGGTGTCGAGCGCGGGGATCGTCAAGGCGGCCGGGCCGCGCGCGGGCGGCCCCCCCCTCGCCGACGAGGGGGAGCTCCCCTTGCGCCTGGGCGCGGCCACACCCTCTCTGGGCGACGTCTCGGACGAGGAGGCCGACGAGGACGGCGCGCTGCTCGCCGCGGGCTACGCGACCCTGACCCCGCTGCGCGGGCCCCACGAGGACACCGACCCCGGCCTCGACGCGACCGTCGAGGCCGCCCTCGCGGTCATCGAGGCCCACTTGCGCCGGCCTTAGTCCCCGGCCTCGGGGCCCCGCCGGACGGACTTCGTGCGCGCGCGGGCCCGCTTGTCCTCGAGTCGGCGCTCCACCGAGGCCCGCGTCGGGCGGGTCGCGCGACGCGGCGTGCGCGGGGTGAGGGCCGTGAGCAGTCGCTCGCCCAGTTGGACGAGGGCCGCCTCGTGGTTCTGGGCGCGGCTGCGAAAGCGGCTCGCGCTGGCGCGCACCACCGGACCCAGTCGGGCCTCGACCCGGGCCCGGGCGGTGGCGTCGAGCGACGAGTCGGCGACCCGCCAGCTCACCACGACCTTGGTCAGCGAGCGGTTGGCGTGCTGGCCGCCCGGTCCGCCCGAGGTCGTCGTGCGCACCACGATCTCCCCGGCCGGGATGACGTACCGGTCGCCGAGGA
>JAKABC010000071.1 GCA_021802025.1 Actinomycetes bacterium | reverse complement strand
GCTGCTCGCGGGGCTCGAGGCACGGGTCCTCGACGAGGTGCGCGCCCGGCTGCGCCTGAGCCCGGGGGCCCGCACGCTGTTGCGCACCCTGGCGCGCCTGGGCTACGTGCCGGCCGTCGTCTCGGGCGGCTTCGCCGAAGTGCTCGAGCCCCTCCTCGCGGACCTTGAGGTCGCGCACCTGGCGGCCAACCGGCTCGAGATCGAAGACGGCCGGCTCACCGGGCGGCTCTCGGGCGAGGTCGTCGACCGCCCGGGCAAGGCGGCGGCGCTGCGCCGCTTCGCCGCCGAGGTGGGCGTGCCGCTCGCCCAGACGGTGGCCGTGGGGGACGGGGCCAACGACATCGACATGCTCGGCGCGGCCGGGCTCGGGATCGCCTTCAACGCCAAGCCCGTCGTGGCGGCCCACGCCGACGCGGCCCTCAGCGTGCCCTACCTCGACGCCGTGCTGTACTTCCTCGGGATCTCGCGCGAGGAGATCGACGAGGCCGACGCGGACGAGGGGGTCGACGGGAGTGACCTCACTACCCGGTAGTAAAGTGCGCGCCACAGCGGTACGGGGGGTGTCATGAGGGTCGTCATCGACGCAGATCTCTGCCAGGGCCAGGGCCGGTGCTTCTCGATCGCGCCGAGCCTCTTCGGCTTCGACGAACTGGGCAACGGGGTGGTGCTCGTCACCGGCGAGCTCACTGAGGGCGAGCTCGAGCTCGCCCGCCTCGCCGAGGCCAACTGCCCCGAGCACGCGGTGGGGGTCATCGAGTGACGATCGAGAAGACCCCCGTCACCGACTTCGCGACCGACTTCGACCACACCGACCCCGCCTGGGTGGCCGATCCCTACCCGATCTGGGAGGACCTGCGCGCGCGCTGCCCGGTCGCCCACACCGAGCGCTACGGCGGCGCGTGGTTCCCGGCCACCCACGCCGGGGTCACCCAGATCGCCAAGGACACCGAGAACTTCACCAGCCGCACGGTGATCATGAACGACGGACGGCCCGACGAACTGGCCCTGCCCAGCCCAATCGGGGTCGCGCCGCCGATCACCTCGGACCCGCCCTTCCACCAGATCGCGCGCAAGCTGATCCTGCCGGCCTTCTCGCCGGGCGCGATCAACCCGCTCGAGCCCCAGGTGCGCGCGCTGTGCGGGACCCTGCTCGACCGGGTCGCCGGAGGCGACGTCGTCGAGGCCAGCTGGGACTACGCGCGGCTTATCCCGCCCTCGGTCATCCGCCAGATGCTGGGCTTCCCCGAGGCGGACACCAACGTCTTCATCGACATCGTCCACACCGTCACCGAGTCGGTCGACCTGCCGATGGACGAGCGCATCGCGGCCTTCGCGCCGATCGAGGAGTACTTCGTTCGCCAGATCGAGGACCACCAGGCGAACCCCCGCGACGACCTGACGACCTTCTTGCTGAACGCCGAGATCGACGGTGAGAAGCTGGCCGTTGAGCACGTCTTCGGCACGATGATCCTGATCCTCGTGGCCGGGATCGACACCACCTGGTCGGCGATCGGCTCCTCGCTCTGGCACCTCGCGCGCAACCCCTCGGACCTCGAGCGCCTCGCGAGCGAGCCTGACCTCATGCCGGTCGCGATAGAGGAGTTCCTGCGCTTCTACGCCCCGGTGACGATGGCCCGTCTCGTCAAGCACGACATGGAGTACCTGGGCGTGACGATGAGGGAGTACGACTGGATCCTGCTGGGCTTCCCGGCCGCCAACCGCGACCCCGCGGCCTTTGTCGACGCCGACCGGTTCATCATCGACCGGGCCGAGAACCGCCACGTGGCCTTCGGCCTGGGGATCCACCGGTGCGCCGGGAGCAACCTGGCGCGCCTCGAGCTGCGCGTCGCGCTCGAGGAGTTCATCGCCCGCTACCCGCGCTTCACCCTGGCCGACCCCGACCAGGTCACCTGGTCCCAGGGGCAGATTCGGGGCCCGCGCCGCCTTCCGATCCGGGTCGGCTAGAGGCCGAGCGCCGGCGCGCCGGCCGCCCACTCGCGGGCCATCCAGGCCTCGACGTCGTCGGCCCGCCGGGGCAGTGCGCCCGAGAGGTTGCGCGCGCCGTCGCGGGTGACGAGGATGTCGTCTTCGATGCGCACCCCGATGCCGCGGTACTCCTCGGGCACGGTGAGGTCGTTGGCCTGGAAGTAGAGGCCCGGCTCGACGGTGAGGACGTAGCCCTCGCCGAGCTCGCCCGTGCGGTACATCTCGTCGCGGGCGTGGGCGCAGTCGTGCACGTCGAGCCCCAGCATGTGGCTGACCCCGTGGAGGGTGTAGCGCCGGTAGAGCTGGCGGTCCTGGCGCAGGGCCGCGTCGGCGGGGCCCTCGACGATCCCCATCGCGCACAGTCCCTCGACGAGCACGCGGGTCGCCGCGTCGTGGGCGTCGAGGAAGGCCGCGCCGGGCCGGACCGCGGCGATGCCGGCCTCCTGGGCGGCGAGGACTAGCTCGTAGACGCGCCGCTGGGCCGGGCTGAAAGTGCCCGAGACCGGCAGGGTGCGGGTCACGTCGGCGGTGTAGAGCTCGGGGCCCTCCACCCCGGCGTCGAGCAGGAGCAGGTCACCCGCGTGCACCGGACCGGTGTTGCGGGTCCAGTGCAGGATCGTCGCGTGGTGGCCGGCGGCGGCGATGGTGTCGTAGCCGACGTCGTTGCCCTCGACCCGGGCCCGCAGGTTGAACACGCCCTCGATCACCCGCTCCCCGCGCGCGAGCGCGCTGGGCAGGGCGCGCACGACGTCGGCGAAGCCGGCGACGGTGTGGTCGACGGCGAGCTGGAGCTGGGCCACCTCGAACTCGTCCTTCACCAGCCGCATCTCGCTCAGCACGCGCGCGAGAGCGGCGTCGTCCTCGCTCGGCGCGACGAGCGCGTCGACCCCGGCGTCGAACCCGCGCAGGGTGATCGGTGCGGGGTGGAGCCCGGCGAGGTCCTTCTCGAGCTCCTCGAGTGGGCGGCACGCGATGCCGTAGTAGTGGGCCGACTCCTCGACGCCGCGGCGCGGCCCCACCCACAGCTCGCCGTAGCGGGCGTCGGTGAAGAACTCGTGGGTCTTGGTGTCGCGCCGGCGCGGGACGTAGAGCGTCGAGCCCGACTCGGTCACGACGAGCACCAGGTCGGGGTCGTGACTCGCGGTGAGGTAGAAGAAGTCGGTGCCGGCGCGGAAGCGGTAGTCGGTGTCGTTCGCGCGCACCTTGGGGTTGCCCGTGGGCACGATGAGCGGGCGGCCCGCGAAGTGGGCGGCCAGGCGCTCGCGCCGGGCTCGGGTGAAGGGGGCGGCCGGGTGGACCCCGGGGCTCGGGGTCTCGGGGACCCAGTTGGCCGTCATGTGTTCGACCAGGGCGCGCGGGGTCGGCGGCCGGTGGGGTCCGGTCCACACCCAGTGCTCGGAGACGGGATGGTCGGCGGAGACGTCGGGCTCGGGGACGGTGGCGTCGCTCATGCGCTCACTGTAACCCCCCTCTACGCTCGTGCCATGGGCGTGACGCGCAGCTTCGACGGACCGGTCGCCGTCCTCACGTGGGACGACGGCGAGAACCGGCTCAATCCGGCCTCCATGGACGAGCTCTCGGGCCAGTTCGCCGAGCTGGCCGGGCGCGAGGGGCCGCTCGCGGTCGTGCTCACGGGCGTGGGCAAGTTCTTCTCCAACGGCCTCGACCTCGCCTCGCTCGGGGGGGACCTCGCGGGCGTCTACGGGCTCGTCGAGCGACTCGAGCGCCTGGTGGCCCAGCTGGTCGTCGCGCCGCTCTACACGGTGGCGGCGATCAACGGCCACTGCTTCGCCGGGGGCGCGCTGCTCGGGTGCGCCTTCGACCGACGGGTCATGCGCGCCGACCGGGGCTACTGGTGCATGAACGAGGCCGAGATCGGCCTCGCCCTCACCGAGGGGCTGTGGGCGATCCTCGAGAACCGCCTACCGCGCGCGAGCGCGATCGAGGCGATGACGACGGCCCGCCGCTACGGCGGGCCCGACGCGCTGGCCGCCGGCCTCGTCGAGGAGCTGTCCGACGAGGACCACCTGGTCGAGCGCGCGGTGGCGATCGCGACCAACGGCGCCCGGTTGGACCGGGCGACCCTCGCGCACCACAAGCGCCTCGCCCACGGTGCGCTGGCCGCGCGCCTCGGCTCTTAGGCGCGCGTGGCGCGGTCGACGAGGCGCCAGGTGGCCGGCAGCGCCGCGCCCGAGAGGGCGGCCTTGATCACCTCGCCCACGAGGTAGGGGGTGAAGCCGAGGGCGAGCGCGGTGCCCGCCCCGACGTGGAGGTCGACGGCCAGCCAGGTGACGCCGAAGGCGAAGACGATGAGGTCGCCGACGGCCATCGAGGCGAACGCGCGCAGGAGCGTGCGGTCGTTGCCGCGCGCGGCCAGCCAGCCCAGCACCGGTCCGGCCACGACGAAGCCGAGCAGGTAGCCGAAGGTCGCGGCGGGGTAGCCGCTCGCGTGGTCGGCGAACCAGGGCAGCCCGGCGCAGCCGGCCGCGACGTACAGGGCCATCGCGAGGCCCGCCCGGCGCCACCCGAGGGCCGTGCCCGCGAGCATCACGCCCAGGGTCTGGCCGGTGATCGGCACCGGCGAGAAGCTCAGGTGGATGGTGATCTGGGCGAGCAGGCCCATGACGCCGGCCGCCCCGACGACCAGGGCGGTCTCGGCCAGCAGCGTGCGCGGGACGACGTCGGCGAGGACGCGACGCGGGGCGGGGACGGCGATGGTGGACATAGACCTCCTCTTCGACTCGGCCCCACTCTAGGACGGCGGTCGCGACCCCCTAGACCCAGCCCTGGTCCCGGGCGATCTGCTCGACGTCGCCCACGCGCAGTCCCGTGCGGTGCTGGATGGTGCGGATCAGTCCGCCGGCCTCGTAGAGCGACTCGTGGGTGCCGGTGTCGAGCCAGGTGGTCGCGCGGCTCAGCACCTCGACGCGCAGTTCGCCGCGCTCGAGGTAGAGGTTGTTGAGGGCCGTGATCTCGAGTTCGCCGCGGGCGCTCGGGGTGAGGGTGCGCGCGAAGGCGCTCGCGCGCTCGTCGTAGAAGTAGATGCCCGGCACGGCGAAGCTGCTCTTGGGGGTCGCCGGCTTCTCCTCGATGGAGAGGACCCGACCGGATCCGTCGAACTCGACCACGCCGTAGGCCGACGGGTCGGCGACCTGGTAGGCGAAGATCAGTGCCCCCTCGACCTCGCGGTGGGTCGCGAGCTGGGTGCCCAGCCCCGGCCCGTAGAAGAGGTTGTCGCCGAGGATGAGGGCGCACTTGTCGCCCCCGAGGAACTCCTCGCCCAGGATGAGGGCCTCGGCGAGCCCGTTGGGGGCGTCTTGGACCTGGTAGCGCAGGCGCAACCCGAGGTGGGCTCCGTCGCCCAGCAGCCGCTCGAAGGCGGGCCGGTCGTGGGGCGTGGTGATGACCAGGATCTCGCGCAGGCCGCAGAGCATCAACGTGCTCAGCGGGTAGTAGACCATCGGCTTGTCGTAGACCGGCAGCAGCTGCTTGGAGACCGCGCGGGTGATGGGGTAGAGGCGGGTGCCGGTGCCGCCCGCCAGGATGATTCCCCTCACTCCAGTAGTATACGGACCTGCCGATTTCGCCCCGGGAGGTGTCATGCGCGTCGTCGTCACCGGAGCGGCTGGCTTCATCGGCTCGCGTTTCACCGAGATGCTGCTCGACGAGGCACCCCGCCTCGGCTACGACGACGTCGTCCTGCTCGACGCGCTGACCTACTCGGGCCGGCTCGAGAACCTGGATCGGGCTCTCGCCGACCCTCGCGTGCGCTTCGTGCACGGCTCGATCCTCAATTCGACCATCGTCGAGGCCGCCCTGGACGGGGCCCACGCCGTCGTGCACCTGGCGGCCGAGAGCCACGTCGACCGCTCCATCGCCGGGGCGCGGCCCTTCTACGAGACGAACGTGGTCGGCACCCTCCAGCTCCTCGAGAGCGCGCGGCGCGCCGGTGTCGCGCGCTTCGTCCACGTGTCGACCGACGAGGTCTACGGCTCGATCGCGACGGGCGCCTGGCGTGAGGACCACCTGCTCGAGCCCAACTCGCCCTACTCGTCGTCCAAGGCGGGCTCGGACCTGGCCGCGCTGGCCTACCACCGGACCTTCGACCTGGCGGTGATGGTCACGCGGTGCTCGAACAACTACGGCCCGCGCCAGTTCCCCGAGAAGGTCATCCCGCTGTTCGTCACTCGCCTGCTCGAGGGGCGCACCGTCCCCCTCTACGGCGACGGACAGAACGTGCGCGACTGGCTCCACGTCGACGACCACTGCCGGGGCCTGCTGGCGGTGCTCGAGCGGGGACGGCCCGGGGAGATCTACAACATCGGCGGCGGCACCGAGGTGACGAACCTCGAGCTCACCCGGCGGATCCTCGCTCTGATGGGCGCCGACGAGTCGGCGATCGAGCCGGTCGCCGACCGCCTCGGCCACGACCGGCGCTACTGCGTGGACTGGTCGAAGATCCGCGACGAACTCGGCTATGCGCCAGCCGTCGACTTCGAGGAGGGCCTCGCCGCCACCGTGGCGTGGTACCGCGAGAACGCGGCCTGGTGGCGTCCGCTGACGGCGAGCGCGTGAGCACCGCCCTCGAGGTCGCGGGCGCTTTCGTCCTCTCCTCACCGGTGTGGCCCGACGAGCGGGGCTTCTTCCGCGAGTGGTTCCAGCGCTCGGCGCTCGAGGAGGTCGGGGTGGAGTGGACCCTGGCCCAGGCGAACCTCTCGATGTCGGCGCGCGACGTGGTGCGCGGCCTCCACTACTCGCTCGCGTCCGAGGGGCAGGCGAAGGTCGTGACCTGCGCCTACGGGACCCTGGTCGACGTGCTGGTCGACGTACGCGAGGGCTCGCCGAGCTTCGGCGCGGTCGCCACGGTCGAGCTCGCGGCCGACGCCGGCCGGGCCGTCTACCTGCCGGCCGGGGTCGCGCACGGGTTCTGCGTGACCAGCGAGGTGGCCGCGCTGTGCTACCTGCTCTCCTCGCCCTACAACGCGACGATGGAGCTCGAGATCGACCCCTTCGACCCGGCGATCGCCGTGGCGTGGCCCCTGGACGGCCCGGCGAGGGTCAGCGACAAGGACCGTCGCGCGCCGAGCCTGTCCGCGCGGCGCGCGGCCGGCGAGCTGCCGCGTTACCGCGCCTGAGCCCGGGGGCGCGGGGATCACGGTTGGTAGCGTGGTCGAGGTGAGCCCGGCCACCCTGCGCCTCGTCGTCGACGACGAGCGGGCCGTGCGGCCCCGCCCCGGGGCCAGCGTCCCGGTGATCGGGTCCGAGGCCCAACTGCGCAGCCTCCTTCAGGGACTGGCGGGCGTGGACGCGGTGGGCGCCGAGGCGCGCGCGGCCAAGCTGGCGACGCGCTCGCTCAAGCGCGAGACCAAGCGCGCGGCGATCGACCTCGCCCTCTCGATGGTCGACCTCACGACCCTCGAGGGCGCCGACACCCCCGGGCGGGTGGCGTCGCTGTGCGCGAAGGCTCGCTGTCCCGACCCCGAGGCGCCCGACGCGCCCGCGGTGGCGGCGGTGTGCGTCTACCCCGACCTCGTCGCGGCGGCCCGCTCCCACCTCGCCGGCAGCCCCGTGCGCGTCGCCTCGGTGGCCACCGCCTTCCCCTCGGGCCGCGCGTCCCGGGCCGTCAAGCTCCTCGACGTGGCCGACGCCGTCGCCGCCGGTGCCGACGAGGTCGACATGGTGATCGACCGGGGGGCCTTCCTCTCGGGTCGACTCGGCGAGGTCTTCGACGAGGTCGTCGCGGTGCGCGAGGCGTGCGGACCGGCCCACCTCAAGGTGATCCTCGAGGTCGGTGAGCTCGTCACCTACGACAACGTGCGCCGGGCGAGCTGGCTGGCCATGCTGGCCGGCGCCGACTTCATCAAGACCTCGACGGGCAAGGTCGCGGTCAACGCGACCCTGCCCACGGCCCTCGTCATGCTGGAGGCGGTGCGTGACTTCGCCGAGTCGACGGGGCGCCTCGTCGGGGTCAAGGCCGCCGGCGGCATCCGCACGACCAAAGAGGCGCTGCGCTACCTCGTGGTCGTGAACGAGACGGCCGGCTCGGCCTGGCTCGACCCGTCGCTCTTTCGCTTCGGGGCCTCCTCGCTGGTCAACGACCTCCTCCTGCAGCGGCGAAAGCAGCGCTCGGGCGCCTACGCCCGCCCCGACCGGATCTCGCTGGATTGATGGACGAACGACCCGCCTCCACGCTCTCGGCGCTCGAGTACGACCCGGCGCCCGAGTCGGCCGCCCTCGCGCGCCTGCGCGAGGGCTACGGCCTCTTCATCGGCGGGGCCTTCGTCGAGGCGCACGACGGCGCGACCTTCGAGACGATCAACCCCGCGACCGAGGAGCCCCTGGCCCGCGTCGCCCAGGCCGGCGAGTCCGACGTCGCCGCGGCCGTGGCGACGGCCCGGCGCGCCTACGACAAGGTGTGGCGAAAGACGACCGGCGCGCAGCGCTCGAAGTACCTCTTCCGGATCGCCCGGCTGATCCAAGAGCGCAGCCGCGAGCTCGCCGTGCTCGAGAGCCTCGACAACGGCAAGCCCATCCGCGAGAGCCGCGACATCGACGTGCCCCTCGCGGCGGCGCA
>JAKABC010000070.1 GCA_021802025.1 Actinomycetes bacterium | reverse complement strand
CACCAAGAACGGACACCGAGCCGCCGTGCTCATGGGGGCCGATGACTACGACGCCATGCGCGAGACGATTGCCGTGCTGTCCGACCCTGCGCTGCTGCTCGAGCACCAGGTGGGCGCGCAAGCGATTTTAGCAGGCGATGTCCTCAATAGCGATCAACTCGCCGAGGCAATGAGGAATGCCGGGCGCAGTGTCAACACCAAGTAGGGAACGATACAACCTCCTCATCGCCCAATCGGCCGCAAAGTCGCTCTCTGACGTACTCCCGGAGAAAATCGCGCACGCGGTGTACGAATTCATAACCGGGCCGTTGCTCGACAACCCTCAGCGCGTTGGAAAACCGCTCGGGCCACCCTTGGCTCCGGCGTACTCAGCGCGTCGCGGTGACTATCGAGTGTTGTACTTCATTGATGTCGACACGCACACGGTGCTGGTGACCGCGATTAGGCATCGTGCAGACGTCTATCGGTCGTGAACAACGGAGGTTGGCCCCTGCTCTTTCCGGGGACGGTGTCGACGGTTCGCGCAATCTGATCTTGTGGACCTTGAGTCACACAATAAGAACCGGCAGGTCACGTTCCTTGGATCGCCTTGACGATCGCACTGAACGAAATGTTCGTTTCGGTGGGCGAGAATTTGAGGTCCGAACGTACCCGAACGACGACCGTTGGGTGTCAAATGACAATCACGTGTCCGCAGCAACTTAATAGTACATATTTGTACTACACTAGTCACATGGTAAGTGGAGACTTAATCAAAGAGGCTCGCTTACGAGCCGGACTGACTCAAACCGAATTAGGTGCGCGCCTTGGCAAGGCTCAGTCCGTGATTGCCCGCTGGGAACGCGACGACGCCTCACCAAGTCTTGAGACACTCCGAGGGGTTGTACGCGCATGTGGTTTCGATCTCACGTTCTTCATGTCCAAATTTGATGACTCCAACGTGACGATCATTGACCAGCATCTTCGAATGACACCCGCGCAACGATTCGCCGATCTCATGGCCCGGGTTCAGTTCCACGAACAGCGTGAACAAGGGCCGGCGAGACGCCGTGGTTGACTTGGTCCCCTATCGCCCCGACGAAATCCTTGAGGTCCTCGAGCGTCACCAAGTTCTTTACGTCGTCATCGGTGGACTCGCCGCCGAACTGCGTGGGTCTCCCTACGTCACTCGTGACGTCGACGTCACGCCCGCACGCACGCGTGAGAACTTCATAAGGCTCGCGGCCGCGTTGAGAGAACTTGACGCCAAGCTTCGGATTCCAGACATGGAAGAGCCTTTAGCGATACCACTCGACGAGCGGACCTTCGGGCAGGGGACGACCTGGACTTTCGTGACCAAACACGGCTACCTGGACATCGCGCTACTTCCAGATGGCACACGAGGCTACGACGACCTGCGAAGATCAGCTACTCGGGAGCAGATTACCGACACCGTGGCAATCTTCGTTGCTGCACTCGCCGACGTCATTCGTTCCAAAGAAGCAGCCGGCCGCGAAAAGGATCGCGCCGTGCTCCCGATACTTCGCCAAGTCCTCGAACGCTCACGCACAAAGGATCGTGGCAACCAAGGAATGGAGCTCTAACTCTCAGACGTATCGTGGCCCAGATGCGGGCGCCGTTTCGACCCGACAGTCAACTGAGTTCGAGCGTCCATCGCAGAATGCGGAGTCAGCTGCCGAAAAGCACCCCGTTATGCCATCGAGTCGACTTCGCGGTCCATCGCAAAACACGACAATCCTCACGCGATTTCTCGAATCATGAATTTCAATATCGAATCGTGGCGGCGTCTCGCAGGTACACGTTCCGTTCGGTTCTTATTCGACCTCGGAGTGGGCGCTGAGGGACTCGAACCCCCGACCTGCTGAGTGTAAGTCAGCTGCTCTAACCAACTGAGCTAAACGCCCGCGCTTGGGGCGCCGGCCGAATGAGAAGGTTATCGCACCTGGGGTGCACGCCCGACTCTGGGTCCGCGCCGCCACGCTAAAGCCGGTGTCGTCACGACGAGGGCAGGTGACGCGCTCATCACCTCGATGAGCCAGGACTCGCCTCGATGCGGGGCGAGGAGGAACCGTGGCGGGACGAAGGTGACGCGCTCAACGGTGTGGGCCGGGACGAGCCCGTGCCCGGTGCGAGGGCGCCAGAAGCCAACCGGATGGCCCGAACCCACCTCGGCGATGACGTGCACGTGTAGGGAGCTTGCTCCTGAGTTGGCGAGGGTAAGGGTCACCGGACCCAGGAACTGCGCGTGGTCGGTAGCGACCACCCGGTCGACTCTTACCCCGAGCGGCGACACGCTGAAGGCCACCACCACGAGCGCGACGGCGGCGAGCGAACCCGCGGCGAGCGCCGGGCGAGCCACCCGTGCGCTGAGCCGGGGTCCGATGGGGGCAGTCCCACCGCTCAGGACTCCGGCGACGGCGGCCGGCGTGAAGTCCACGAGGTAAGTCGAGAGCGAGCGGCTCGGCACGAAGAGAACGAGAGGCAGCACGAAGAGCCAGGTCCGCTCCAGACGGTCGGGCCACCGCAGGTAGGCGACGACGAGCAGTGCGACGAGTACTGCCCCGACGAGCTGGAGGTCACCGGGGTGCAGGACGTGGACGACGCCGTGGGTGACGAGCGAGACGAGCCCCTGGCCGTCGGGCACGAGCGGCGCGCGTAGCGGCAGGAGGACGCCGTGGAGCCACGCCCGCGGATCCCAGAGCGCGTAGGGCAGGTTGAGCACGGCGAAGGGCGCCGCGACGAGCGCGAGGTAGCGAGTGACGACTGGTCCGACCCGACGTCCGGCGGCCGCGGCCGCGTAGCCCACGCCCAGCGCGAAGAACGGCACCGTGAACCACGGCGTCTGCTTGATCGAGCAGGCCACCCCCAGGGCTAGCGGGGCGAGCCAGCGCAGGGCTCGCGGCGCCGCCGTGTCAACGAAGCGCTCCCGGTGCCAGGCGGCCAGGATCAAAAAGGGCACGTAGAGGGCGTCGGTGTCACCGAAGGTGAACAGAGGGGTGAACATGGTCGCGAGCACCAGCAGGGGGGCCAGCCAGCGCACCCGGCGCGGGGAGAGCAGGTAGAGCGCGACCGCCGACGCCAGCCACGCGGCGAGGTCGACCCAGTCGGTCGTGAGGTGGGTCAGGCCCAGGGCGACGAAGGGCACGACGAACAAGAACGAGGCCGCCGGGTACGACAGGTGATCGACGTGACCACCGTTGAGCGTGTAGGTCCAGTAGTCGGCCGCCGGGTCGAGCTGGACCCCGGTGCCGTGGAAGGCCACCCGGTACGGGTCGACCCCGTGCAGGGCGAGGACGGCCGCGCGCTGATTGAAGGCCGCCGCGTCGGTCGAGAAGTGCGCGCTCGCGGCGAGCAGCGGCGCGTTGACCGCGACCACCGCCACGAGCGACGCGACGAAGACCACCGACTCGAACGTCGTCCAGCGACGCGCCGGCACGGTCCAGGCGAGCGCCATCACCACAACCCCGGCCAGGGTCAGGCACGGGCTCACCACCGCGAAGCCCGGCCAGGTCGACCACGCTCCCCAGTTGTTCACCCCGGTCGAGAGGAGGGCGAAACCCACCACCGTCCAGGCCAGTCGGGTCGCGGTCGGAGAACGCTCGTCCTCACCGACGGGATCGGCGGGTCCGGCGACGGGGGCGACGGGCGGGTCGAGGATCACGTCAACTTAGGACCGGTTCTCCACCGCGGTCGTCTCAGGGAGCACCCAGGGCGCGGCACTCGTCCCGCAGGGCGGCGGTGGCGGCCACCAGGAGCCTGCGGTCGACGGGCTCGGTCGTCACCAACTCGCGGGCGTCCCACTCGTCGACGACGGCACCGGCCTCGCGCGCGACGAGCAGCCCCGCGAGGTAGTCCCAGGGATGCAGCGTCGAGTGGCGCGCGACGCTGAACAGGTCGAGCGACCCGTCAGCCACGAGGCAAATCTCGAGCGCCGCGGCGCCGAGCGCGCGGTACTGGGCCCACCCGAGGTGGCGTCCGGGCAGGCCGGAGAAGGCGACGATGGCGCGCCCGAGCGTGTCGACCGCGCTCGGGGCGATCGGCGCGCCGTCACGGGTGGCGCCCTGGCCCCGCTCCGCCTCGTAGACGGTGCCCGTGGCCTGGTTTAGGACGAGGCCCGCGACGAGCTCACCGGCACCCACCACGGCCAGGCTCGTCGCGTAGAAGGGGACGCCGCGGTCGCAGTTGGTCGAGCCGTCGATCGGGTCGACGACAACCGTGTAGTCGCCGTCGCCCGTGACCCCGGACTCCTCGCTCACCACGCGCAGGCCCGCACCGGTGAGGACCCGTACCGCGACCTCGTCGGCCGCGAGGTCGAGGTGGTACTGGGACTCTCGCCGTCCCGAGTAGCCGGCCCGCTCCCCCGGGCGCACGACCTCACCGATCTCACGCGCACACGTGCGCAGGGTGTCAAGCAGCGTGTCGCGCACGGGCCAACGCTATTCCAGTCGGCGACTAACCTGAGGTCGATGGCCGCCATCGACGTCGCCGGTTTCGTCGCCGACCTCAAGGACCACGCGGTCACCCACGGCTTCCACGTCCACGACGAGCGCCACTTCGTCGAGACTTACTCCCTGCGCCAGGCCTGGGAGGTCGACCTGCACCCCGAAGACGGCTGCGGCGGACCGGTCGACCTGCACATCGAGCTCGACGTCGACCCGCGCACCCTGCTCGCCTTCGAAGACGCCGTGATGGGCCTGCCCGACGACGTCGACCCGCCCGACGAGTACCACTTCCCGCTGGTGCTCACCTGGAGCCTCCCGCCGATGCCCCACGGCCCGGACCTTTTGCGCCTCGCGATCGACCTGGCGCCGATCGGCGGTATGGAGATGCCCCTCGAGGTGACGGCCACCGATTCCTTCGAGTCGCCCACCGAGGGCTCGGAGCGACGCATCTCGATCGTGGCCCGGCGGGCTATCTCGCTGAGCCAGGTCGCCAAGGGTGAGGACCCCCTGTGCGACATCTTCGAGCGCGGACGCAGCGTGAGCGACTTCCTGCTCCAGTCCGCGGACTCGTGGCTCGCCTAGGCCGCGCCGCCCTCCTCGCCGTCACCCTCCTCACCGCCGCCCTCGGCCTGTCGGCCTGCGGCACCGGCGGGGCGGTGGCCGACGCGCGCGCGAGCTGCGTCTACGTCCACCGGGCGCTGGCCCTGGAGGCCCGCTCGCGCGCGCCCGGCCTACCCAAAGCGCGGCGCGCCTACCTGGCGTCGTGGGCCGTCGCCGTGCTGTTGAAGGGCACCCCGGCCGCCGCGCAGGCCACCTCCGCCGACGGCAGCTGGAACCCCCTCATGACCACGATCAACGAGGCCGAGCGGGTGCCGCTCGCGAACCTCGTGGCCACGCTCACGCGCATGTGCGCGATCGCCGACTCCTCGACGCCCTACCTCTAGAGGCCGACTGGGCGCAAGCGACCGCACCCCACCCAATCGATTAGGGGCAGGCGACGTCGCCGTCGAAGGGCCGCCCACTCCACTGCGCGAGGGTCACCGCACCTCCGGTGAACGAGGTCTGGGTGCAGTTGGCCTGGGCCCCCGAGGCCGTGCGCGCGCCGGCCACCCACTCCGGGACTTCCCAGAGCGACCCCGAGGCGCTCGTCGTGCCCCCCGTGATCGAGTCCCACTGGGCGCTCGTCGAGTAGACCCCGACCATCGTGGCCCCCGCGGCCTCGAGACCGGCGATCATGCCCTGGAGGTCGGCCACGTTCATCGTCGTGTCGGACTGCCAGGTGTTACCCGTCTCGACGTCGAGCCACCACGGATAGCCGCTCGCGGTGCTCGGCACCGGCGTCGAATTCTCCAGTCCGTTTATCGCGCTTGCGGCGGCCACGAGCCACGAGGCGTCCTGGGTCGCCTTGTTGTAACCGTACTGCCAGGCGCACGCGTCCGAGTTCTGCCCGACGTTATAGGTCCCAGTGGACAGGGTCACCGTGGTCGTGGAGCAAGTCCCGTCCGGAGTTGAGCCCGACGTCGGCCAGTCGGCGATCACCGTGCCGTTGTAGGTGTTGCCGGGGTCGGCGGTGTTCACGTAGAGCGACGCCGGGGGTTGGTTCGTCCCCCCGATGGAGGTGGCGACGGCCCAGTAGAGCTCGCTCTCGGTGTAGCTCGGGTACGAGGTCGTAGGCCCGAGGCAGGGGTTCAGGTCGTTGGCGAGCCCCCCCGTCACGCCCACGATGCCGAAGGCCTGGCCCGTGGGCAGGCTCCCCCCGCACTGGGGGTACGACACGTCGTTACCGGTGGTGGACCCGCTGGTACTGCCCCCGCCGTGGCTCCCGTGGCCTAAGGGCTGGACCGCCGAGGCGGGCACGGCGCCCAGGGTGAGGACGGACCCGACGAGCGCGCCGAGCGCGAGCGCGCGCCAGCGCGCGAGTCTCAGAACGCGACGGCCCATCACCCACCTCTTTCCTCGGGCCCATGGTAGGGCGTCGCCCGGTCGCCGCGCGACTGGTTCGCCCCGGGGCTCGGGGCCTGACCCGTAGCGCTAGAGGTCGTCGTCGACCCCGTCGTCGCGCAGCCGCTCCCAGAGCCAGCGCAGGGAGTTCGCCCGACCCATCTCGTCCTCCCAGCCGGCCAGGCGGTCCTCGAGGTCGCTCTCGGAGCGGATCGTCGCCACCACGACGACCTGGAGCTCGCCCACCGGCTCGTCCGAGACGAGGAAGTCGCCGAACATGCCCTCGGTCACCACGGCGTCGGGCTCGACCATGAGGTAGAGCTCGCCGGTGTCCTCGACCCACGCCAACTCGTAGCGGTTGCCGGTGGCGTCGGTCCACTCGTCGCCGTACTCGAGCTCGGCACTCTCGCGCCGCGCCTCGTTCTGCTCGTAGAAGGCCTCGATGTCCACGAGCGCAGCCTACGACGAGCGCTGTGCGTCGCGCTGTGAACGGGCGTGGTCACCCTTATCGGCGTGAAAGTGGGCGCGCGCGAGGGAGCCGTCGGGGTCGCCCCGCACTGCGCACCCCCGAGTGGGGTGGGGCCATGAACTACCACCACGACCTGTTGACCGAGATGCGCGCCGAGTGGCGACACACCGGGCGTGACCCCGCCGCCCGGGCGGCCTGCCGGCGCCTCGCCGACGAGCACCCCGAGCTCCTTCTCGAGGGCTGCGCCGACCTCTACGACGTGGTCGCCCTGTGCGAGTCGCGGGGCGCACGCACGGTCCTCGAGCGCGCCGCCCTGGTGCGGGCGCTGCTCGAGGGGGCCCGGGACCGCGCGATCCAGCGCGCGCTCATCCAGACGCTCCTGCCGGGGGTCGTCGCGGTCTGTCGCCAGCTGCGCTTCGGCGAGGGGATCGTCGACGAGCCCTCCGAGACGGTGGCGACCGCGGTCTCGCTCTTGGGCGAGCTCGTCCTCGACTGGGCCGGCCAGTCCCGCCCCTACGCCGCCCCGGACCTGCTCTCGGCGCTGCGGGGCCGTCTGCGCCGGTGGCTGCTCAAGGAGAAGGCGGCCCGCGCGGTGGGCCACCTCGACCTCGAAACTCCGGCGGCCGAGGCGTCCCCCCTCCTCGCGAGACTCAGCGACCTCGCGTCGGGCCCCCACGCCCGACTCGCCCGCCTGACCTACGCCCGGGTCTTCGAGGGGCGCAGCCTGCGCGAGCTCGCGGCGGCCGACCACTCCCACCCCGTGACCCTCCAGGGCGAGCTGCGCCACTTCGCCCAGCACCACCTCCTATGAGCCGTTGTGAGAGAACCCAGTGGAATGAGTGATGAGCCACGTACCCTGCGGGGACCGTATGACCCGACGTCGCCGACTGCCCGCCGCTTCGACGTGGGTCCTGTGGTCGAGCCCCCTGTTGCTGATCGTCCTGGTGCTGACCCTTGGGTCGACGAGTCGGGCGGGCACCCCCGCGACGTCCGGCCCCGACCGGGTGGCCTCGACGGTGACCTCGACGACGACCACGCCCCCGTCGCGCCCGCGACGAGTGGCACGACGTCGAGCGACCCCGGACCCGACGAGCACGACGACCTCGACCACGCCAACCTCGACCTCGCCGACGGCCACCCCGGCGCCGACCAGTCCGGACCCCGTCACGAGTACCGCCGCCTCGTCGAACTCGATCGCCTCGAGCGCCAGCGCCTCTCCCGTCGCCTCCGCGACGAACGGGCCCGTCAGCGGGCAGCTCGGCAGGGGGCTGTCCAGCGCCGTCGTCCCGCTGGCCGGGCCGCGCACCTGGGCCCTCGCCTCGAGCGCGCCCCTCTCGGCGACCCTGGCCTGCGGCGCGCAGACGACGACGGTCGCGGCGAGCTTCGTGGTGGGCTCTACCGCCTGCCAACTGGACCTCGTCGATCCGACGGACCAGACGGTGACGTGGCAGCTGACGCCCGAGGGCTGAGCCGGGCGGCCGCGTGGGTGCCCCGCGGCGCACTCACGCTCTACGTGGTGCTCTTGCCCTACGTCGTCGTGGCGCGCTGGCGCGCGCCCGTCTCCGCCCACCCCGTCCTCGTCCGGGTGGCGCTGGCGGTCCTCGCCGGGCTGTGGATCGGCTTCGTCGTCCAGGTCGGACGCAACGCCGCGCGCCTGCGCCAGGGCCGCCCGGTCGGACCGGGCGCGAGCGCCTGGCTCGCCGGGCTCGTGGTCGGGCTGGTCGCCCTCGTGGCCGCGCCCGGACA
>JAKABC010000069.1 GCA_021802025.1 Actinomycetes bacterium | reverse complement strand
CGGGGGCGAAGACGGCCCCCAACGGCTGGCCGCCGACCTGCTGCGCCGGGGTGACCTCGGGTCCCGCGTGGCCGACGGCGCGCGGGTGTTCGCGGTGTGCGCCGGACTCCAGCTGCTCGGCACGAATTTCGCGGTCGAGGGCGACGACCGCTACGACGGGGTCGGTCTCGTTGCGGCGACGACCGTGCGCGGCGCGCGGCGCAGCGTCGGGGACCTGGCGGTGCGGGTGGGTGGTCGCCTGCTCGTGGGCTTCGAGAACCACGGGGGGGTGACGAGGTTGGCCGGGGGCGTCGTGCCCCTGGGTGAGGTGGTGCGGGGCCGGGGCAGCGACGGGCGTCACGACGGTTTCGTCACCGAGCGGGTGTTCGCGACCTACGCCCACGGTCCCGTGCTCGCGCTCAATCCCTGGTTCGCGGACGAGGTGTTGTCCGCCCTCGTGGGCGAGGAGCTCGAGCCCCTCGCGACGGTCGCCGACCGGCTGTACGCCGAGCGCTGCGCCCGGCTGGGACGCTAGGCCTCGGGCGGGGTGTCCTCGTCGGGCGCGTCGGGATCGGGCCGAGCGACGCCGTAGTCGGGGTCGCCGCTCACCTCTCGCCCCAGGCGGGCGACGGCCTCGTGGACCCGGGTACCGAAGCGGCGCATGTTCTCGTCCTCGCCACAGCGCAGCGGCTCGCCGAAGGCCACCACGACGTGGTGACGGCCCTGGCTCGGGGCGTCGGTGTAGAGGGGGGCCTTGGCGTAGCGCGGCCCCTTTAGCCAGCCCGACTCGTGGATGTAGGTGGGCACGACGCCCGTGCGCGAGCGCTCGGCGAGGTAGGCGGCCCCACCCTTGAACTCCTGGAGCCGGCCGTCGGGGGAGCGGCCGCCCTCGGGGTAGATGAGGAGGTTCCAACCGTCCTCGACCAGCTCGAGCGCCAGTTGGGCGCTGCGCCGGTTCACCTTGAGCCGGTCGACCGGGATGGCGTTGAAGGCCAGCACGGTGCGAAAGGCGGTCGAGCGTGACATGAAGAAGCTGTCCATGGCCGCGGCCACCACGGTGCGCCGGCGCAGCCGGTCGGGCAGGGCCGTGAGCACGAGGATGGTGTCGACGTGGCTGACGTGGTTCGCGGCGAAGATGAAGGGACCCTGGCCCTCGAGGTTCTCCAGCCCGCGCACCTCCAGGGTCGAGAGGTGGCGCGCGTAGGGGGCGAGGAGGTAGCGGTGAAAGAGGTCGCGCGCGGCGCGCGCGAGGTAGCCGCGACCCCACGCGGTCGGGTAGTCCAGGCCCAGTCCCATGGCCTAGCGGCGGCGCGACTGCTTCTTGGGCGTGTAGCGCTTGGAGGGCGGCGGCGGGGCCGCGGTGCGCGGCGGGGCGACGACCTCGGTGCTCGACGCCGCGGCGGCGGCCGGGCGCGCCGCGCGTCCTTCGCGTCGAGCCGCGGCCATCTCACGGGCCACCCGGTTCGAACCCTTCCACGTGGCGTCGCCGTACTTCTGGAGCCGGTAGGCGCGCAGCATCAGCCACGCGCCAAAGAAGAAGAACACGACGCCGAGTCCGGCGACCCCGAGGAAGAGCCCGAGCAAGAGAGCGAAGGTGGCCACGCCGGCGCGCTTCTTGCGCCACGCGGTGTACAAGATCGCCAGGCCCAGCACGATCACGACGATGAACTGCAAGAGCCACGCGCCGCGGTCGTAGGAGCTCTGCTGGCACAACCCCGACGAGGCCACGATGCGATAGCCGTGTGCGCACTTGTTGTGGACGAGGGGCTTGGCGGTCTTGACGATCTTGGCGTTGGTCGCCCACTGGACGAAGAAGAAGATTCCAAAGCCCAGGGCGATGAGAGCGAGCGTGACGCTGAGCTTGCGCTCGAGGGTATCGAGGCCGAGCACCGCTTCGCGCGACGCCATCGAGGGGCGCTTGGCGCGTCGGGGCCGCGCGGCGTCGGAGGCGTTTCTCAGCACGCGTGAAGGTTACAGTCCACGACCCGGGGGCTTCGTGGGGCACGGGATAGGATGAGTGATCCGGGCGCTTAGCTCAGTTGGTTAGAGCGCAGCCTTCACACGGCTGAGGCCACAGGTTCGAGTCCTGTAGCGCCCACCACCGTCGGCCCCCTCGCCTCCGTGGCCGGGACGGACTCGCTGCGCCGGGGCCGACGCGCCACCTCGGTTGGGACCGTCTCCGCCGTCGACACCTCGGCGCGAGAGGTCCGCGAGGGTCGTGGTCGACGGGTTCGCGGGCCCGTCAGCGGGTGACTCCGGCGACCCGGTGGCTCGACGCGCCGCGCTCCGCGAGCCAGCGGCCGACTAGCGCGGGCGGCGTGCGGCGCTCAGGAGCGTCGTCGTGTACGACATCTCGAACTCGCCCCCGAGCGCGTCGATAGCGTCGCCGACCTCGCCGAGGAGGTCGGTGAGCACGCGCGGCGCGAGGCGGGCGTGGTCGCTGTGGGTGGGCAGCTGATCCAGCCACTCGTCGCGCGTGTACCGGCGCGACCAGGTAAAGGTCGCCCGTTGCGGCGTCGAGAAGTGCGGCGAGGCCGCGAGGGCGGACGTGGCCGCCGTGAGCCCGAAGGGCGTCGGGCGCGAGGCGGAGCCCAGGAGCACGCTGAAGGCGTGGGCCTCGGGGGCGAGGCGCGCGTAGAGAGGATCGACGCTCGCTCGAAAGTCCCCGGGCGCTTCGGCGACGTTCCACCACAGGCACAGGCGGCCCCCCGGTGCGAGTGCGGCCGCGGCCACGTCGGCTCCGCGCACCGGTTCCACCCAGTGCCAGGCCTGGGCCGCGGTGACCCGGTCGAAGCGCCGCACGCCCGGTTCCCACGCCTCGAAGGCCGTGACCTCGACCTCGATGCCCCAGCGGCGCGCCAGTTCGGCCATGCGCTCGTCGATCTCGACCCCGAGGACACGCGCCCCCCGCGCGATCATCTGGCGCGCGGCGATCCCGGTGCCGCAGCCCACGTCGAGGACTCGCAGACCCGCGGCGTCCTCGCCGAGCACGGCGTCGAAGAGCTCGGGGGGGTAGGCCGGGCGCGAGCGGTCGTAGCGCTCGGCCGCCGCGCCGAAGGACTCGGCCCGCCCCCGGTCCTCGTGGAGGGTCACGCGTCCTTCGATCGCTTCGCTTCGTACATGAGGGCGTCGGCCGAGTCGAGCAGGTGCGCGACCGTCTCGGGGTGGGCCGGATCGTGGTCGACGCGACCCACGCTCAATGAGATCCGTGGCGCCCGGTCCCGCTCCGCGTTGTACTCCTCGAGCGCCTGGGTGAGACGAGCGAGCGCGCGATCGGCGTCACTGCCGCCGCCCAGCAGGACGACGAACTCGTCGCCCCCGAGGCGCGCGACGATGTCGGAGTCCCGAAAGACCCCCTCGAGGAGGCGGGCGACCGTGACGAGTACCTCGTCGCCCGTCGAGTGGCCGAAGGTGTCGTTGACGGCCTTGAATCCGTCGAGGTCGAAGAAGAGGAGACTCGCGACCTCACCCTCGCGGGTCGCCACGTCGAGCGCCTTCTCGGCGAGGAAGTCGGAGCCCCCGCGGTTCGAGAGGCCGGTGAGCGCGTCGACGGTGGCTAAGTGGGCGGCGGCGATCTCCTTTTCGACCACCGCGGCGAGGTCGCGCAGGTTCGCGAGGTCGTCGGCGGTGACCTCGCGCGGACGACGGTCGATCACGCACAGAGCGCCCAGCGGCATCCCGCTCGGGCCGTGGATGGGTTGACCGGCGTAGAAGCGGATCGAGGGGTCCCCCGTTACCAGGGGGTTGTCGGAGAAACGTGCGTCGCGCGACGCGTCGGGCACGACGAGGGCCTCGGCCTCAAGGATGGTGTGGGCGCAGAAGGCGACGTCGCGGCTCGTCTCGCGCACAAGGTCACCCTGGACCGACTTGACCCACTGACGGTCCTCGTCGATCAAGGTGACGAGGGCGTAGGGCACGTTAAAGAGGCGCTGGGCGAGGCGCGTCACGTGGTCGAAACGCTCCTCGGCCGGCGTATCGAGCAGGTTGAGCGATCGCAGCTCGGCCAGTCGGCGGGCCTCTTCGGGGTGGGACGGCGCGGCGGGCATTGGCTCGGGTGACTCCTCCGGTCTCGCGGGCACGTGACGCACCCGGTGTGTCCAGTTAAGGCGCCCCAAGGACGTCGCGAACCCGGTGACGGAAGAAACCTACAACTGGTATAGACAGAGTGGTGCAGATGGACTACTGAAAAATGGTGCATCTGACGGCCCCGTATGGACCATGTGCCTCTCGACCGAAGAAGTGGCCTTCCGTAGTTTGGTGGAGCGCCCGATGAGCGGGTGCCCTGAAACCGGACACTCGATGACCACGACCCACGACTTACGACTCCTCTCGAACTACGGGGCGGCGCTGCTGCTCATCGCCCATAACGACCGCATCAAGATCCGCGAGATCGCTGACGCCCTGGGATTGAGCGAGCGCGCGACCCAGGGGATTGTCGCGGACCTGGTGCGCGGCGGCTACGTGACCCGCCGCCCGGAGGGTCGCGGCTACGTCTACGAGGTCGTCACCGGACACGCCCTGAGCCTGCCCCTTCAGAGCGACGCCGAGGTGCGCGACTTCCTGGCCGGACTGAGCGGTCGGCCGGAGTGCCGGGTGCCGGACTTCGCCAACCTCTACGGGCGCTCGGGCGTGCCCACCGCTATCGTCGACGTCGACGGGATCTTCCGTCACGTGAACGACGCTCTCGCCACGATGTGGGGCCAGGCAGCCGACGAGATCATCGGTCACCCCTGGACCTCGTTTACCCACCCCGAGGACGAGGCGTTCTGGGACGAAGCTATCGACCGGCTCGTTGAGGGGGAGGTGCTCTGCCTCGACCAGCAGCGCGTCCTGCGTCGCGACGGCACGATCGCGTGGGCCTCGATCTATTTGGCCACCATCCGAGATGAGAACGGTGAGCCCCTCTACTACCTTGTCCAGACGCCCGACATCACCGAGCGCAAGCGCATCGAAGAGCAGCTCGACTACTACGACTACTACGACGCCCTCACGGGCCTGCCGAACAAGACGATGCTCATCAATCGCCTGACCCTGGCTCTGGGCGAGTCACGCCGCCACGCCAAGCCCTTCGGTGTGGCGCTGTTTCACCTCGACCACTTCAAGATGATCTACGCGACTCTCGGCCACGAGAAGGGTGACGAGCTGATGCGTCAGCTCGCCGTGCGCATCGTCACCAACATCCTGCCCGAGAGCCTCGCGGCGAGAATCTCGGACGACGACTTCGTCATCGTGGGGGCCACGGTGCACAGTGCGGAGTTTCTCCTCGAGAGAATCCACAACACGCTACGTGTCATGCACCAGCCCTTCGAGAGCCCGCTCAGACCCCAGTTCTTGAGCGTGAGCGCCGGCGCGGTCATGAGTGACGCCGACTCCACAGCCGAGTCGATCCTGCGCGATCTCGACGCTGCAGCCGAGCGGGCCCGGGCGACGGGATCGAACCGCGTGGAGCTCTTCGACGCGGCGATGTCCGAGTCGGCGCGCCGACGCACGGCGCTGCTCGACGCTCTGTTGAACGCCCTCGAGCGCGACGAATTCTACCTCCAGTACCAGCCCATCGTCGACCTGCGCCGCCGGACCCTCACGGGTGTCGAGGCCCTGTTGCGCTGGCGCAGCGCGGATCTCGGTGAGGTCACCCCGGGCGAGTTCATCCCCCTGGTCGAAGAGCTCGGTCTCATCGACGAGGTGGGCAGTTGGGTCGTCGGGCGGGCGATCGAGCAGATGGCGCGGTGGGACCGAGCGGGACTGGGTCTGTCGATGTCTATAAACGTCTCGGTACGCCAGTTGCTCACGACCGACCTCGCCGACGTCGTGAAGGGCGCCCTCTTCGACGGTGGCGTCGATCCCGGTCGCGTGGTTCTCGAGTTGACCGAGAGCGTCCTCATGGAAGACGACCGGAGTTTCACCTTGCTCGTCAGCCAACTAAAGGACCTCGGCGTGCGGATCTCGATCGACGACTTCGGGACCGGGTACTCCTCTTTGGGCCGCTTGCGGGACCTGCCGGTCGACGAGCTCAAGATTGACCGGAGCTTCATCCAGGGATTCGGGCTCGACGACCAGGACACGACCCTGGTGGAGGCGATTATCGCGATGGCCCGGGCGCTGCGGCTCAGCGTGACCGCCGAGGGCATTGAGAACGCCCAGCAGCTCTCGGGACTGCGCCTGCTGGGCTGCGAGCGCGGCCAGGGCTTCTACCTCGCGCGTCCGCTCGATCCCGAGGCTCTCGTCGACCTGGCGCGGCGCAACCCCCTCTGGCCCCTGGCCTAGTCGTCCGGTCACCCGGTACCGTGGTCGGACCATGACCGGGCGGGGACTGTCGAGCGTGGGGGCGGCGTGATCGACTCGGCGCGCCTGGTCACCTTCGTCGTCGCGTCGATGGCGATCATCGTGGTCCCCGGACCGAGCGTGCTCTTCACCTTGGCGCGCGGCGTGGCCTGGGGCCGGACGGTGGCCGTGCTCACCGTGCTGGGCAACTCGTTGGGTACCCTCGTGCTCTCGGCGGTCGTCGCGGTGGGCCTCGGGCCGTTGCTCAGTCGCTCCCACCCCCTCTCGGTCGCCCTGCAGATCGCCGGGGGTCTCTACCTCGTCTGGCTGGGGGTCGGCGCCTATCGCCACCGTCACGCCCACGCCGCGGCGATGGCCCAGCGCGAGGTCGTCAAGCCGGCCGTGCCCTCGATCGTGCGCCAGGGCTTCACCGTGGGGATCTTGAACCCCAAGTCGCTCGTCTTCTTCGCGGCGGTCTTCCCCCACTTCGTCGAGCCGTCGCGCGGGAGTGTCACGCTCCAGCTGCTCGTGCTCGGGGGGCTGTTCTCGGTGATGGCCTTCGCCAGCGACTCGACGTGGGGACTGATCGCGGGCACGGCGCGCGAGTGGCTGTCGGGCTCGGCGCGTCGCCTGGTGAGCCTGCGGGTGGCCGGGGCGACGGTAATGGTGTGTCTGGGCGGGCTCATCGTGACCAGCGCCCTCGCGAGCTAGGTACGGGGTCGCGCCCCGGGTTCCTACACTGAGCCCCCGAAGGGGGCGCGATGAGCATGCACGGAGCCGGCTGGGCCGGGATGCGCTCGGCGCGGCGAGACCCCCGCCTCCTCGAGCACCGGATCAAACCCGGGACCTTCCGGCGGATCCTGCGCTTCGGGCGCCACTACCGGCGACTGATGGCGCTCTTTCTCACCGTGGTGATCGTCGACGCGGTCGTCTCGTCGGTCTCACCGCTTTTGTTGCGCGCGATCATCGATGATGGCATCTATCGTCACCGCAGCGGGCTGATCATCGGGTTGGCCGGGGTCACCGCCGGGCTCGCGATATTCGACGCGGGCCTCCAGATGGTCGAGCGGCGAGTCTCGGCGGTGATCGGCGAGGGCCTGATCTACGACCTGCGCGCGGCCGTCTTCGATCACGTCCAGACGATGCCCATCGCCTTCTTCTCGCGCACCCAGACCGGGGCCCTCATCAGCCGCCTGAACAACGACGTCATCGGGGCTCAGCAGGCCTTCACCGACCTCTTCTCCAACGTCGTGGGCAACGTCATCCTCGTGGTGATCGTGCTCTCGGTGATGTTCGTCCTGAGCTGGCCGATCACGCTGGTCTCGCTGGTGCTGGTCCCCTTGTACCTCCTGCCCTGGCGCCGGGTGGGCCGTCGCCTGGGGACGCTCTTTCAGCGGGGCATGGAGCTCAACGCCGAGATGAACACGGTCATGAGCGAACGGTTCAACGTGGCCGGCGCGATGCTCGTCAAGCTCTTCGGACGTCCGGGCGAGGAGCGCGACCTCTTCGAGCGCCGCGCCGGCGAGGTCCGCGACATCGGGGTCCGCCAGGCCACCTACCAGCGGTTCTTCTTCGTGGCCCTCACGCTCACCGCCTCACTGGCGACGGCCTTCGCCTACGGCTTCGGGGGAGTGGAGGCCGTGCGCGGGACCCTCGCGGTGGGCACCGTGGTGGCCATGACCGCGTACCTGGGGCGCCTCTACGGCCCTCTCACCCAGCTCTCGAGCCTCAACATCGACGTCATGTCGGCGATGGTGAGCTTCGAGCGGGTCTTCGAGGTGCTCGACCTCGAGCCGATGATCGCCGAGCGGCCCGGCGCCACGGCGATCCCCCCGGGACCGGCCCGACTCATCGTCGACCACGTCGACTTCGCCTACCCCGGCGCGAGCGAGGTGTCGTTGGCCTCGCTGGAGTCAGTGGCCCGACTCGACGACACCGCGCGCACCCCGGTCCTGTTCGACGTCAGTTTCGTCGTCGAGCCCGGCACGATGACGGCCCTGGTGGGCCCGAGCGGGGCGGGCAAGACGACGATCTCGATGCTGGTGAGCCGGCTCTACGACGTCGACGCCGGATCGATCACGATCAACGGCGTGGACCTGCGCGACGCGACGTTCGCCTCGCTCAACGCCACGGTCGGGGTCGTCACCCAAGACGCCCACCTCTTTCACGACACCCTGCGCGCCAACCTGCTCTTCGCCAAGCCCGAGGCGACCGAGGCTGAGATGCACGCGGCGCTGGCCGCGGCCCAGATCGCCGACCTCGTCGACGGACTGCCCCTCGGCCTGGACACCGTGGTGGGGGAGCGGGGTTATCGACTCTCGGGCGGGGAGAAGCAGCGCGTGGCCATCGCGCGGCTCTTGTTGAAGTCCCCGCGCCTGGTGGTG
>JAKABC010000068.1 GCA_021802025.1 Actinomycetes bacterium | reverse complement strand
AGGGTCCCTCAGCCGCCGTCCCGGCGACGGCCACGGCGAAGCAGACCGCCTCGGCCCAGTCACCGGCACCGGCCACCCTCTCTCCCCCGGGTCGCTCGCTCCCGTCGACCAGTCGCGCGACCTCGTGACCCAGGCGCGCCAACAGGACGTTGACCCGAAGCTCCTCGGCGCACTCGAGGGCCCGTGCGTCGACCTCGTCGAGGGCCTCGGCGAGGTGGCGTGGGTGCGGACTCACCCGGGCGTGGAGCAGCTCGTGCGCCCGCACCACCCGCGACGTCACGTCATCGCCCAGGGGGACCTCGAGGACTCGCGCCACCAGGTCGCAGCTCGCCCGCCCCCGGGTCGGCGCGCCGCGCTCGACCCGCCACGGGCCCGGTGCGACCTCGTCCTCGCGCCCGGTGACGAGTTCGGGGAAGACGCTCACGCGATCGACGCGATGGCCAGGGCGTCCAGCACGTCGGCCGCCGCCGGGCCGAAGACCACCGTGGCCGCCCGCTCGGCCCCGAGTCGCGCCCGCAAACGGTCGAAAGCGTAGAACCGGCGAAGCGACACCCGCCGCGACGACGGCCCGAGCGAGCCCGCGAGGGCCGGCGCGCGCAGGTCGGGCGCGAGCGCGCCGACGGCGGCCGGATGAGGGCGGTCGATCCGGATCCGCACCGCGAAGCGATCGAGCAGCGGCGCCGGGAGGTCCTCGACGTCCTCAATGTTCGAGGTCGCCACCACCGAGTAGTCCGGACCCGGGCAGACCCACTCGAGGCTCTCGGGGTGTCGCCAGCGCGCCGAGGCCGTGGAGTCGGTGACCGCGAGCAGCGTCGCGAGCGCGTCCCCGGCCGCTCGGTCGACCTCGTCGAGCACCAGACGACCGCCCCGACCACCGTCGGCCCGCCACGCGCGGATCGCGGGTCCCTCGCGCCACGCGAAGCGGCCACCCTCCCCGGGCATCCAGGTTCCGGTCACCTCCGCACCGGTGAGGTCTTCGGTGCAGACGATTCGCTCGGCCGGCTCGCCCCATCCGACGGCGAGCGCCGCGTAGGTCTTTCCGGTGCCCGGCGGACCGTAGAGCAAGAGGCGGTCGATCCCCGCGTCGAGCACGTCCTCCACGTCGCGCCAGCACTCGCCCAGTTCGTTGTCCACCCCGACCTCCTTCGCGACCCAACGGTCGCGGGGCACTAGGCGCGGGCGGGGGCGACGCCGTCCTCTTCGGGGGTCAGCTTCGAGCGCAGCGTGAGCATGAGTCCTCCGCCGACGAGGGCCGTGATCCCCGTCCCGATCGGCCACCAGTTGCCGAGGTGGAGCCCGTAGTAGAGAGCGGTGATGGCGGGGGCGAGCGTGCCCGAGACACCCCAGGCCGTTCCGGCCGCCGCGTTGTAGCGACCGCGCAGGTGCTCCGGGGCGATCTGGTTGATGAGCGCCGAACCGGCCGGCTGGAGCATCGTCTCGCCCACGGCGAAGACCACCTGGGTCAGGCACATGGCGATGACGGCGACGACCACCGGTAGGGCCAGCGACACCCCGAGGACCGCCCAGAAGACGAACCACAGGAGGCTCACCAGGGCCATGGCCCGAGTTCGACTGTGACCCTCCATCCGATTGAGGATCCAGAGCTGGCCCACCACGATGGTGACGGTGTTGAAGAAGAAGGTGATCCCGATCACGTGGACGCTCACGTGCAGGTTGTTCACGATGAACAGGCTCAGTCCCGCGTCGACCGAACCGTAGCCCCCCAGGATAAGCACGAGGCTCGCCAGCGTGTAGCGGCGTAGGCGTCGGTCCGAAAGCACCACTCGCCACCCGTCACGCGCGTGGCCCTCGTGATGGGCTTCGTGCAGCGGCTTGCCGTGGGCGATCAGCGTAGCGAAGATGATCCCGGCCGTAACCGTGACCGCCGCGTCGAACAGGTAGAGCACGGTGAAGCTCTCCGGGTGGTGCAGGCTCACGATCGAGGCTGACACCAGCAGGCCCATGCCGATCCCGAGGTTGACCATCATGAAGTTCACCCCGTAGGCCCGCTGACGGTGGGTCTCGCGTACCAGCCGGGCGATCAGCACCGCCCCGGGACCCCAGCCCGCCCCCTCGAAGACCGTGATGACGAGGGCGATGACGATCGCCTCGGTCCGGGTGTGGATGGTCGTCCACAGGACGAGACCTACGGCCGAGGCGAAGTACGACCCGATGCCCACCCCGACCGGACCGAACCGATCGACCAAGGTCCCCCAGATCGGTCCCGTCCCTAGGCCCACGATCGCCGTCGCGGTGAGCAGGAGCGTGGAGAAGGTCGTGGAGAAGCCCCGCACGTTATGGAGGTAGACCACGAACATGGCGAACGCGAGTCCGTTGCCGAAGCAGTTGACGAATGTGCTCAGGTAGAGACGACGCAGCGGACCACGGATCTCTCGACGGAAGTCGTCGGGAACGAGCTTGTCGAGGAGCGCCATAGGGCGATAGATGCTAGCGACCGAGTGTGACCACTCCCGATGAAGTCACCGAATCTTAAGGAATCGTAGCCCCAGAGAGGGGTCGATTACGTCCCGGCTTCGACGTCTTCTCCCAAGTACACCGCGCGCACCCGGGGATCCACGAGCAGGTCGGCGGCCGGACCCGACAGCACAATTCGGCCGTTCTCCAGGACATAGCCTCGGTCGGCCAGGCGAAGGGCGTGCGCCGCGTTCTGTTCAACGAGAAGAACCGTGGTCCCGGAAGCGCGAATCTCGCCGATGATGCGAAAGATCGTGTCCACAATCATTGGGGCGAGTCCCATGGAGGGCTCGTCAAGCAGCAAGAGAGTTGGTTGACTCATCAGCGCCCTACCGATTGCGAGCATCTGTTGCTCACCTCCGGAGAGGTTGGAACCTAACTGCTTACGCCGCTCCTTCAGAATAGGGAAAGTTTCATAGATTCGATCGAGGTCATTGCTGATTGAGCCCCGACGCCGGAACGCACCCATCTCCAGGTTCTCCTCCACCGACATCTGGGAGAAAATTCGGCGCCCTTCCGGGACGTGACTGACTCCGAGCTTGGCGAAGTCGTGGGCTCGGGTATGACTGATGTCGCGGCCCTGGAAGGATATCGATCCGCTCACCGGGGGCTGAAGACCCGAGACCATTCGAAGCGTTGTCGACTTTCCGGCGCCGTTTGCACCGAGTAGAGTCACAATCTCGCCCTCGTTCACTTCGAAGGTGATCCCGTGCAGGGCGGTTATCGCCCCGTAGCGCACGACCGCGTCTTTCACTTCGAGCATTACGCCGACGCCTCCGCCGTGGAGCCCAGATACGCCTCAATCACAACGGGATTGGCCCGAATCTCCGCTGGGGTCCCTTCGGCTATAACACTTCCGAAATTCAAGACGTAGAGCCTCTCGGCGAGAGACATCACAAGTTTCATATCGTGCTCGATAAGGAGGATGGTGACGCCGAGCTCGTCCCGTACCCGGCGGATCAGACGCGCGAGATCGAGCTTCTCGGCCGGGTTAGTCCCGGCGGCGGGCTCGTCGAGCAGGAGGACTTCAGGTTCGGTCGCAAGTCCTCGGGCGATCTCCAGGCGGCGGCGCTCACCGTAGGAGAGCGAGGCCGCGAGTACGTTGGCCCGGTCGGCGAGGCCAACGAAACGCAAGAGCCCCACAGTCTTTTCATCCGATCGCCGATCGTCGTGACGGGTCCGCGGTCCCCGGACCATCGCGCCCACCACTCCGAAACCCCGGTGGTCTTCGGCGCCAATCTTCACGTTGTCAAAGGCGCTCAACGCGCTAAACATCCTCGACGCCTGAAAGGTTCGGGCGACACCAGCGGAGGCGACCCGGTGCGCCTTTTTGCCGATGACCGACAACGCTCGTCCGTCCGCTCGGTGGAAAGTGATGGTGCCCTCCTGGGGCTGGTAAACGCCGGTGAGCGAGTTGAACAGTGACGTCTTGCCGGCGCCATTGGGCCCGATCACGGCCAGGATCTCTCCACGTCTTTGGAAGAGGCTCACGTCGTTGAGCGACACGACCCCGCCAAAGCGCAAGGTGACATGCTCGACCTCGAAGACGTTGTCAGTTCTCATACGTCGTCTCCAAGGAGGACCTCATCGGGATGGCCCTCATGGGACTCCTCATAGAGGGATATCTCGCGCCGGCGTTGCCGCGATGGGATGAGGCCCGCTGGCCGGAAAATCATCATCGTGATGAGTAGGGCGCCCACGTAGATGTAGAGGTCTGGCTGCTGGTAGCCAGACGGCGGCGTGTGATTGAGATAGGCCTGTATCACCTGGATGATGATGGCGCCCACCACGACACCCGAGATCGATCCCATCCCACCCAGGATCACCAGTACCAGGATGTTGATCGAGAAGGTCAGGGTGAAACTCGAGGGGAAGAGGAAGTTGTCGGCGCTCGCCGTAATGACTCCCGCGAAGCCGGCCGAGGCCGCCCCGACCGCGAAGGCCATGACCTTGAACTTGAGTGGATTGATTCCGAGCGACTCCGCCGCGACCTCGTCCTCGCGTATCGCCGTCCAGGCCCGGCCCACCCGCGACCGCTGGAGCAAAGAGAAGATAACGAGGAAAAGAACCACCGATCCCAAAGCCAAGTAGTAGTAGGGCACGGGCGCGAGACCCCAGGAGTATTTGATCGGTCCCACGTGGAAGACGGGGTGGGGAATCTGCTGAGTGCCGGTTGAACCGCCCGTGATCCCGTAGAGGTTGTTCGCGAAGATCGTGATGATCTCACCGAAGCCCAGGGTCACGATCGCCAGGTAGTCCCCGCGCAGGCGCAGCGTCGGCGCACCGAGCAGGACGCCCGCGATCACCACGAAGACCACGGCGAAGGGAATGGCCCAGAACGCGTCGAGGGCGTGGCCGAAGGGGGGCGGGGTCGGTAGGGCCCCCGTCACCCACGCCGTGGTGTACGCGCCGATCGCGTAGAAGGCCACGTAGCCCAGGTCCAGCAGGCCGGCGAAGCCCACCACGACGTTGAGTCCGATGGCGAGCAGGACGTAGATCGCAACGTAGGTCACGAGTGCCGACTGCCAGAAGGCGTTGTTAACGATGTGCGGGAGGAGGATCCCGAGGACGAGCAGCGCCAGGGCGAAGCCCACCCGAACGGGCCGCTTCTCACTCACCTGGCGGGGGCCAGCGAGCGCGCTCGAGCTCCGTGAGCGGATCGTGGCGCCATAGCGCGTCCACAACTCGACGATCCCCCAGGCGACAAGGGCGAGCGCCAGGAAGACCACCCAGCGTTGGGTCCGGAAGAGTCCAAAGAACGACGCCGCCTCGGCGTACGAGCCTGTGAACCCTGACGTGGGGTACTGATTAGAGCCCGGCGGCCCGGTGATGAGTTCAATGACCGCAACGACACCCACAATCACGAGGAGCCGACGAATGGGCGCGCGCTCGAGGAACGACCGGATCACGCAGTCCTCCCGAGCCGCTCACCCAGGATGCCGGTCGGGCGCACCAGCAGAACTAGGACCAGGATCCCGAAGGCCACGACGTCGATATAGGCCGCTTGGACGAAGACCACGCAGAGGTTCTCCACGATCCCGAGGAGCAGCCCGCCCACGACGGCGCCGCGTAGATTCCCGATACCCCCGAGGACGGCCGCGGTGAAGGCTTTCAGCGCTGGGACGAAACCCATGTTGTACACGACGCCGATGTTGAGCCCGTAGAGGAAGCCAGCCACACCGCCGAGCGCACCTCCGACGATGAAGGTGATGGCAATCGTACGATCGATGTTCACGCCCATCAAAGAGGCCGTCTCGGCGTCCTGGGCGACGGAGCGGATTCCTCGGCCCAGGCGCGTTCGCCCCACCAGCCAGTCCAGCGCGATGAACATAATGACGCTTACCACCAGGATGATGAGGTCGTACATCAATACGGGTGCCCCAAAGATGGTAAAGACCGTGTGGTTGACATAGGGCTGGGGATCGCTCACCGAAAGGTGGCCAAACTCCTTACCCGCGAGATTGAAGAGGAAGTACGACGCGCCGATTGCGCTAATGAGATAAGCCAGCTGAGGGGCGCGTCGGCGCCGCAACGGACGGTAGGCGACCCGCTCGACGAGGGTCGCCGCGGCCGCCCCAGCCGTACCGGCCGCGGCAATCCCCAAGACGATGATCAGCACACTGGTGAAACCAGTGGGCACCGTGGCACCGACCATCGCGCGTAAGACAAAGTAGCCTGCGAACCCTCCAGACATGAAGATTTCGGAGTGGGCGAAGTTGATCAGGCGCAGCACACCGTAAACGAGCGTGTAGCCGACTGCGACCATCGCATAGAGAAGACCATTGGCCACGCCACCGACAAACAGGAACCAGAACTCGGCCTTGAGCGTATCGAAGTGTGTGGCCAGATAGTGACCGAACGAGCCCAATGCCCCTCCCTGTTGGGCCTGAGTGTACCGAACCAGAGGGGCCGGGGGAGACTACTCCCCCGGCCCCTCGAGGTCGGTCCGTTACCGCGTTAAAACTACTCGAGTCCCAACTGGACAATCTTGCCGTTCTCCACCTTGTTCACGTAGATCGCCGAGCCCGAGATGTTGCCGTTCTTCTGGAAGTGAACGACCTTCGTGATGCCCTTATAAGTGATCTTGTGCAGTTCGGCCACGAGGTTCGACCGGGTGATCTTCTTGTGCTGAGCGAGCAGCGCTTTCATGCCGGCGATGATCGTGTTAGTCGCGTCGTAGGACTCCGGCGCGTACGTCGCGGTCGCCGCTGAGAAGTTGGCGAGGTTCTCGTAGCCCCGGTTGAAGGCCTTGTTGGTCGAGGCCGAGCACGCGCACGACAACAAAACACCATTGGCCGCCGAGGCGGGCGTGGTGCCCTGGATGAGCGCCGGTGAGTCCGAACCGTCACCCGACATCACAACGCCGGAGTAGCCCGAGGAACTAAGCGCGCCGAGGAACAGCCCGAGGTCGCAGTAGTACCCGCCGTAGAACATCGCGCTCGCACCGCTCGCGACCACCTGGGTCGCCGCGGCCTGGTACTCGGTCGCCGACGCAGTGCCGTTGTTGCACTGGCCAGTACCCGGAACCGTCGCGGTCGTGACCTTGGCGCCGTCGGACTGAGCCTGGGTTGCCACGGCCTGGGCCAGACCCGCGCCGTAGGCGGAGCCGTCGTTCACCACGTAGAGGCTCTTAAAGCCCTTCGTCTTGACCAGGTAGTTGGCGTCGGCCGGTCCTTGGACCGAGTCGTCAGCGACGACGCGGAAGAAGTTGTGCCAGCCTTTGGTGGCGAGGCTAGGGTTCGTCGCCGACGGACTGACGGTGGCGACGTCAGCTTTCGAGTAGTAGGGCTCGGCGGCCGCCGTGGCGCCGGAGAAGGCCGGACCAACGATGGCGATCAGGTGCTTGTTGGCGACCGCGGCCTGAGCCTCGGTCGGCGAAATCGTCGGGTCTCCCTGGTCGTCGTAGCGCGCGAGTTTCAAGTTGAACTGGCGGTGCGCATTGGCGTTGTTCTGGTTGATCGCCAACTCGACCGCGAACACCATGTTCAAACCGAGCTGGAGGTTCCCACCCGAAAGCGGGCCCTCGTAGCCAATCACGTACGTCGGCAGCCGATGCTTCACCGCCGCACCGGACGATGACGCGACTCCAATAGCCGGCACCGCCATTACCAAAAGAGCGCTGGAAGCGATTGCCGCCACCGTCTTGTTAAAACGAAGCTTCATTGGCTGTCGTTCCTCCACTTTTTCCTTCACTGCCCCTCCACAAGCGGTCACCGAATCACCAAAAGTGGCGTTCGTCCCCCCAGGAATGACTAGGCCGACCTGGCCATCGCGAAACCATACCAGTGCCTCAACTTGCCAACGGGCTCGGGGCGAACAGGTGTTTGACGGTACGGCTTTGAAAGAGTAGTCTACGAACACCCGTTCGTAGAGGAGGCCCCATGGCCGAAGTGCTCACCCCGATGCGCCGCCAGATCCTCGAGTTCATCGTCGCCTGCCAGCGCGAGCGGAACTTCCCACCGACCATCCGCGAGATCGGCGAGCACGTGGGCCTCTCCTCCTCGGCCACCGTCGCCAACCACATCCGGGTTCTCAAAGACGCCGGCTACATCGCGAAGAACCCCCAGCAGCCCCGGACCCTGACGGTGCGGATGGACGCCGCCGGCGTGGCCGCCGACCAGCGCGTCCGCTCGGTCCCCCTGGTCGGTGACGTCGCGGCCGGCGTGGGGACGCTGGCGAGCGAGACCCAGCGCGACGTGATCCCCCTGCCCGAGCAGTTCGTGGGACGAGGTGAGTGCTTCGTGCTCCGGGTCCGCGGGGACTCGATGGTGGGGGCCGGCATCCTCTCGGGCGACTACGTGGTCGTCGAGCGCGAGACCGACGTGCGCGTCGGCGACATCGTGGTCGCGGGGATCCCCGGCGAGGAGGCGACGGTCAAGCGCTACTTCCCGCAGGGGTCGCGGGTCGTCCTCCAGCCTGAGAACCCGATCCTTGAGCCCATGGAGTTCGACGCCCGCGACGTCGTGCTCTACGGCAAGGTCGTCTCCGTCCTTCGTCGCTACTAGGCCCGCGCGAGCCAGGCGGCCAACGTCGTCGCGAACGCGTCGAGCTCGCCGGAGGTGACGAACTCGTCAGGGGTGTGCGCACGCGTGGGATCGCCGGCGCCGAAGTTCGCCGCGGGCACCCCCCGCTCGGCAAAGGTCGCCACGTCGGTCCAGCCCAACTTCGCCCGCGGTGGCGCCCCCGTGAGATCGACCAGCGCGCCGAGGGCGGGATGGCCTAGGTGGGGCGGGGCCGCCG
>JAKABC010000067.1 GCA_021802025.1 Actinomycetes bacterium | reverse complement strand
CGCCCTCGGACTGCTCTAGACGTCCCTCGGGCCCGGTGCGGTAGCGACCCTAGACTGCGCCGGTGAGTGAGGCGGTCGCGATCGAGGAGGGTCCCCTCGATCGGGCGACGATCCGCGCGTGCGCAGAGTTGTGCGCCCGCGCCTTCGCCGAGGCCACTCTCTTCGAACGGTTCTTCCCCTCGCCCGAGCGGCGCGCTCGCTCGATCGCGACCCTGCACCGCGCGGCGCTCGCCCACCTCGGCCCGGCGGGGGTGTGCTCGGTCGCCCGGGACGGCGACGGTGGGGTGCGCGGCGTCGCGGCCTGGCTGGCCCCGGGGGGCTTCCCGCCGCCGGTGCGCGAGCAGCTGGTCCGCCTGCCGGCCGTGCTAGCCGCCTTCTCACCCCACTTTGGCGCCCTACGGGTCGCGGCGCGCGCCGAGGCGGCGACGGTCGCCGTGCACCCGCGCGAGCTCCACTGGTACCTCCAGCTGCTCGCGGTCGACCCCGCGGCCCAGCGCCGCGGGATCGGCACCGCTCTCCTCGCTCCGGTGCTCGAGCGCGTCGACGCCGAGGGGGCGCTCGCGTACCTCGAGACCCAGGACGAGGCCAACCTCGCCTACTACGCGCGCGTGGGCTTCACCCTGGATCGGCGCATCGAGGTCGGCCCCGGGGCGGCGCTCTTCACGATGCGCCGCGAGCCGCGCCCCTAGCCCGACGGGTTGCGCTGCGTGGTGGCTCAGTCCCGGGGCGCGTCGTCGAGGGCGAGGGCCACGCGCGCCGCGGCGCGCAACAGCCCCTCGCGCACGTCGCCGGCGCCCATCCAGCGGCGTGGGTCCCAGCTCTCGCCCGCGAGCGAGTCGCCGGCGTAGAGGAGCTGGGCGAAGCGCACGTTGAGGAAGCGGGTGGCCGCGATGAAGGCCGAGGACTCCATGTCGACCATGACGCAGCCCTCTGCGACCCGCCGGGCGATGCGCGAGGGCGTCTCGCGAAGGATCGCGTCGGTCGTCCAGGTCCGCCCGACCTCGTGGGCCACGCCGAGGCGCTCGAGGGTCTCGGCGGCCCGGCGCACCCCGAGGGGGTCGGCGTCGATCACCCGCGACGGGGCGGCGTAGTGGAAGCTGGTGCCCTCGTCGCGCAGAGCCGAGTCGACGACCATCACGTGGCCGAGCTCGCGCTCGACGAGCGCCCCGGCGCCCCCGCAGGCGACGAGCGTCCTCACCCCGAGGGCGACCAGCTCCTCGGTGACACCGACGGCGAGGGGCGCGCCCACTCCGGGGTGGGTGACGGTGAGCGCGCGTCCGTCGAGCTCCATCACGTAGACCGGGTTCACGCCCAGCTCGCTGCGCAGCCGGTAGCGCTCGGTGAGCTCACCGGCGGCGGCGAGACGCTCGAGCACCTCGTGGAAGAAGCACAGGACACCGAGCGCGGGCAGGTCGGCGCCGCGCCGGTGCAGGTCGCGCCCGCTGATGAGCCCCGCCTCGGCGAGGTCGTTCTCGAAGAGGGGGAGGCTCACGCCTCGCCGGCGAGCCAGGCCGTCACCGGGACCAGGGCCGCGGCGTTACCGCGCACCCTCAGCTGCCCGGCGCGCAGCGCCCCGCTCGAGGTGAGACGGCCCTCGACCAGGGCGGCCGCGTCGCTCGCCGACAGGGTCACCACCACCTCACAGACCCCCGGGTCGCCCGGCTCGAGGCGGCCGCCCTCGGGAGTCAGCACGAGGGTGAGCGCCCCCGGTCCCCCGGAGGGGGCGTCGGAGAGGACGAGGGCGACCCTCAGTGTCGCGCTGAGCCCGGTCTCTCCCCGGGCGGCCAGCGCGGCGTTGCGCTCGGCGAACCACTCGCCGCTCAGGAAGTCGGCCACGCTAGGGGGCCGGCTGGACGGCCGCCTCGGCGGACGAGGCCTTCTTCTTACGCCGGATGGTGCGCCCGAGCCAGGCCAGCGGGTCGTAGTGGGCGTCGACGACGCGCTCTTTGAGCGGGATGATGGCGTTGTCGGTGATCTTGATGTGCTCGGGGCAGACCTCGGTGCAGCACTTGGTGATGTTGCAATAACCCAGCCCCATCTCCTCGCGCACGTACTCGCGCCGGTCGTTCTGGTCGAGCGGGTGCATCTCGAGCTCGGCGTAGCGGATGAAGAAGCGCGGGCCGGCGTAGTGGCGCTTGTTGTCCTCGTGGTCGCGGATCACGTGGCAGACGTCCTGGCACATGAAGCACTCGATGCACTTTCTGAACTCCTGGCCGCGCTCGACGTCCTCTTGGAACATCACGTAGCCGCCCTCGGGCATCGGCGGGGGCAGGAGGGCGGGGACCTCCTGGGCCCGCACGAAGTTGAACGAGACGTCGGTCACCAGGTCGCGCACGATCGGGAAGGTCCGCATGGGCGCCACCGTGACCGGCCCCTCGGGCAGCGAGTCCATCCGGGTCATGCACATGAGCCGGGGCTTGCCGTTGATCTCGGCCGAGCACGAGCCGCACTTGCCGGCCTTGCAGTTCCACCGACAGGCCAGGTCCGGCGCCTCGGAGGCCTGGATCCGGTGGACCACGTCGAGCACGACCTCGCCCTCGTTCTGGGGAAGCGTGTAGGAGGCGAACTCCCCGCCCGACGCGTCACCGCGCCAGATCCGCATCGTCACCTCAGCCATCAGTGCGCCTCCTCCAGTAGGGCCTTCAACTCCGCCGGCATCGCGAGCAACGGCGACTCCTCGATGCGGTACTCCCCGTCCCAGGCCCCGTCGGGGCAGGTCTGGGCGAAGTTCAGCGTGCCGAGCCGCTCGTCGGCGGTGGGGAAGTCCTCGCGGGTGTGGCCCCCGCGCGACTCGGTGCGCAAACGCGCCCCCTCGGTCACGCAGCGGCTGACCGTGATCATGCTCGGCAAGTCGGTCGCGAGGTTCCAGCCGGGGTTGTAGGCCCGCCCGCCGGTCACGCGCACGTGGGCCACCCGCTCGGCGAAGCCCCCGAGGAGCTCTTTGGCCTCGTCGAGCTCGGACTGGGTGCGGATGATGCCCACGTTGGCCTGCATCATCTCTTGGAGGTCGTGGTGGACGTCGTAGGGGTTCTCGCCGGTCTCGCGCGCGAAGGGCGCGAGCGCCTCGGCGATCGCCGCGTCGACCTCGCCGGCGTCCATCGCGGTCGCGGCCTCGCCGGACTCGGCCCAGTCGGCCGCGCCCATCCCGGCGCGCCGGCCGAAGACGATGAGGTCGCTCAGCGAGTTCCCGCCGAGCCGGTTGGCCCCGTGCATGCCCCCGGCCACCTCGCCGGCGGCGAAGAGGCCGGGCACGGCCGTCGCGGCGCTGTCGGCGTCGACCTGGACCCCGCCCATGATGTAGTGGCAGGTCGGGCCGATCTCCATCGGCTCGCGGGTGATGTCCACCCCGGCGAGCTCCATGAACTGGTGGTACATCGAGGGCAGGCGCCGGCGGATGAACTCGGGCGTGCGCCGGCTGGCGATGTCGAGGAAGACCCCGCCGTGGGGGCTGCCCCGGCCGGCCTTGACCTCGGTGTTGATGGCCCGGGCGACCTCGTCGCGCGGCAGCAGCTCGGGCGGGCGACGCCCGGCGCTGTGGTCGTCGTACCAGCGGTCGCCCTCGTCCTCGGACTCGGCCGTCTCGTCGCGGAACATGGGGGCGACGTAGTTGAACATGAAGCGCTGGCCCTCGGCGTTGCGCAGCACCCCGCCGTCGCCGCGCACGCCCTCGGTCACGAGCAGGCCGCGCACGCTGAGGGGCCAGACCATCCCGGTGGGGTGGAACTGGACGCACTCCATGTCGATCAGGCGCGCCCCGGCCCACAGGGCCATGGCGTGGCCGTCCCCGGTGCACTCCCAGGAGTTCGAGGTGAACTTCCAGGACTTGCCGGCCCCGCCGGTCGCGAGCACCACCGACTTGGCGGCGAAGGTGACGAACTCGCCCGTGGCGCGCCAGTAGGCGACGGCCCCGGCGACCTTGCCCGAGGCGTCGTGCACCAGGCGCAGCACCTTGCACTCCATGAAGACGTCGGTGCCCATCGAGACGACCTTCTGCTGGAGGGTGCGGATGAGCTCGAGGCCCGTGCGGTCGCCCACGTGGGCGAGGCGGGCGTAGCGATGTCCCCCGAAGTCGCGCTGGAGGATCTTGCCGGTCGCCGTGCGGTCGAAGAGCGCCCCCCACTGCTCGAGCTCCAAGACCCGGTCGGGGGCCTCCTTGGCGTGCAGCTCGGCCATGCGGTAGTTGTTGAGGTACTTGCCCCCGCGCATGGTGTCGCGGAAGTGGACCTGCCAGCTGTCCTCGGGGTAGACGTTGCCGAGCGCGGCCGCCATGCCGCCCTCGGCCATGACGGTGTGGGCCTTGCCCAGCAGGGACTTGGTCACGAGGGCGACCGAGAGGCCGCGCTGCTTGGCCTCGATCGCGGCACGCAGGCCCGCGCCGCCGGCCCCGATGATCAGGACGTCGTAGTCGTGGTGCTCGTAGGTGTCGGTCACGTCGGTCCTTAGAAGAGGCGGTAGTCGGTCAGGACGCCCGAGGCGACCAGGCGCACGTAGACGTCGGTCAGCGCGACGAAGATGAGCGACGCCCAGGCGAAGTTCATGTGACGCGCGTTGAGCGGGGTGAGCGCCTTCCAGATCCGGTGGCGGATCGGGTGGGCGTGGAAGCTCTTCGCCCCGCCCCCGCAGAGGTGGCGACAGGCGTGACAGCTGATCGAGTAGAGCCAGAGCAGCACCGCGTTCACCACCAGCACGAGGGTTCCGACGGTCACGCCCCAGCCGATCCCGGGCTGGTGGAAGGCGCGCACCGCGTCGTAGGTGAGCATGATGTTGAAGAGCAGGCCGAAGTAGAAGAAGTACCGGTGGACGTTCTGCATGATGAGCGGGAAGCGCGTCTCACCGGAGTAGGTCGTGTGGCCGTCGGCCACCGCGCAGGCCGGCGGCGACCACCAGAAGGCCCGGTAGTAGGCCTTGCGGTAGTAGTAGCACGAGAGTCGAAAGCCCAGCGGGAAGATCAAGATGAGCAGCGCCGGCGAGAGGGTCCAGCCACTCAGGACGAACCCGTGGGTCGAGCCGGCGACGCAGCTGCCGGCGATGCAGGGCGAGTAGAACGGGCTGATCAGGTCGCGGTGGGCGTTCGCGCCCACGTAGTAGTTGGCGTTCTGGAAGGCCGCCCAGGTCGAGTAGATGACGAACGCGGTCAGCACCGAGACCGTCACCACCGGTTGGATCCACCATCGGTCCTGGCGCAGTGTCGGCTGGTCCGGACCGCCCCTCCTCCCGCCCAGCTGTACCTTCGTCGAGCTCTCCAGGGCCGTCACCTGACCTCCTTACGCGGTCTGCGCGCCGCGGACCATACTTAGCACTTGTCGTGGGTACCCTCGGGCGGGCTTAGTGCTGTCCGCCGCGTCGGCTCTCGCCCGTCGCACCGACGATGGCCCAGAACACGAGTCCCAGGCCGGGCACGACGAGCCACACGCCGAACACCAGCGCGAGAACCATCACGAACGATCCCATCCCGAGCGTGAAGGGCCAGATCGACGTGCCGGGGAAGGTCCCCACGACGCCGGCGCCCTGGGCGGGCTCGGCGTGCGGGTCGTCCTCGGGACGAGGCCGCATGCGCCGGCTCCACCAGTAGTAGTAGAGGCCCGGGAGGAAGCAGAGCAGCGTCCCGGCGATGATCATCACGCCGCCGGCGTCCTCCTTCGACCAGACCCAGTAGACCGAGTCCATGATCGCGAAGAAGACGCCCAGGCTCAGGAGGACGCGCGCTTCGGTCCTCACCGGGCGCTCCCGTCGGCGGCCGGCGTGCCGTGACCGTGCTCCAGGGCCCGGTGCTCGGGGTGGTTGTAGTCCCAGGTCGGGCGCTCCGAGCGGATGGGGGGCAGCCGGTAGAAGTTGTGGTGGGGCGGCGGCGAGGTGGTGAACCACTCCAGGGTGTGGCCGTCCCACGGGTTGTCCCCGGCCGGGTAGCGCTTCCAGCTGTAGACGATGTTGACGATGAACAGGATCGTCGAGACGCCGATCATGATCGCCCCCACCGTCGCCCAGTCGTTGAGGTACTGCCACGAGGGGTGCTGGGGGTAGATGGCCATGCGACGGGGCATGCCGCGCAGCCCCAGCAGGTACATCGGCAGGGTGAAGACCTGGGTGCCGATGAAGAGGAACCAGAACTGGGCCTTGCCGATGCGCTCGTTGAGCATGTAGCCGGTGATCTTCGGGCCCCAGTAGTAGAGGCCGCCCATGGCGCCCAGCACCAGGGCCATCACCACCGAGTGGAAGTGGGCGACGACGAAGTAGGTGTCGTGGGTGAAGAAGTCGAGCGGCGGGCTGGCGAGGTAGATCCCCGTGATGCCGCCCACGAGGAAGGTGATGAGGAAGCCGATCGCCATCAGCATGGCCGTCGAGAACCAGATCTGGCCCCGCCACATGGTGCCGATCCAGTTGAACATCTTGATGCCGGTGGGCACCGCGATGAGCAGGCTCATGATCGAGAAGAAGGGAAGCAGCACGGTGCCCGTGGTGAACATGTGGTGGGCCCACACCCCCAGGCTCAACGCGCCGATGGTCAGCGTGGCGAAGATCATCCCCTTGTAGCCGAAGACCGGCTTACGCGAGAAGACGGCGATGATCTCGGTCACCATGCCGAAGAAGGGCAGGGCGAGGATGTAGACCTCGGGGTGGCCCCAGAACCAGAAGATGTTCTGCCACAGGACCGGCACCCCCCCGCCGGCCACCGAGAAGATGTGGGTCCCGAAGTGGCGGTCGGCGTAGAGCATGATCAGCCCGGCCGTAAGCACCGGGAAGGCCAGCAGGATGAGGATCGCGGTCACCAGCAGGTTCCAGGTGAAGATCGGCATGCGGAACATCGTCATGCCCGGGGCGCGCAGGTAGAAGACGGTGGCGCAGAGGTTGACCCCGGTGAAGATGGCCGAGAACCCGGTGAGCAGCAGCCCCCCGATCCACAGGTCGGCCCCCGAGCCGGGCGTCGCCACCGAGCTCGACAGCGGCGCGTAGGCCACCCAGCCGAAGTTGGCCGCGCCGCCGGCGACGAAGAAGCCCGAGAGCATGGTGATCGAGCCGGTGAGGTACAGCCAGTACGACAGGGCGTTGAGGCGCGGGAAGGCCATGTCGGGCGCGCCGATCTGGATCGGCACGATGATGTTGGCGAGCGCCCCGAAGGCGAAGGGGCCGGCGAAGAGGTAGATCATCACCGAACCGTGCATGGTGAAGAGCTCGTTGTACTGGGCGAGCGAGACCAGGGTCCCGTTGGGGCTCGCCAGCTGGGCGCGGATGATCTCGGCGAAGGCCCCGCCGATGACCATCATCACCACCGCGGTGACGGTGTAGCTGAGCCCGATCACCTTGTGGTCGGTCGTGGTGAGCCACTTGAGGATGCCGGTCGGGCCGTGCGCCTCGTGGCCGTGACCCTCGGCGGGGGCGGGGCGCTCGAGCACGTCGGTCATGGCTAACCCTTCGTCTGCTTGGTCGGGACGATTGAGGAGATCTGCTGGCTCGTCGCCGACTGGGCCGCCTGGGCGGCCGTGGCGTTCGCCTGGCTCGCGAGCCACGACTGGTACTGGCCGGCCGAGACCACCCGGACCCTGAAGAACATCAAGGAGTGGTAGAGGCCGCACAGCTGGGTGCACTGGCCGTTGAACAGCCCCGTCGAGGTGGCCCGCAGGGTGAACTGGTTCAGCACCCCGGGCAGGGCGTAGCGGCTGAAGTTGAAGGCGTGGACGTAGAAGCCGTGCACGACGTCGGACGAGGTCAGGTCGATCCGCACGTTCTGATCGACCGGCATGACCATCGTGGGGTCCTGGGTGGTCTGGCCGACGACCACGACGTTGTGGCCGGGGTAGGTGAACTTCCAGCCCCACTGGAAGGCGTTGACGTCGATGACGACGTTCGTCTTGGGGTTGGCGACCTCCCGGTTCTCCACGACCATGGTGGCCGCGAAGAGCCCGAGCACGATGAGGATCGGGACGATCGTGTAGGTCAGCTCGAGCGGGATGTGGTACTGGGTCTGGCGCGGGATCGCCTCGGAGCGACGGCGGTGGAACAGCACCGACCAGGCGATCAGCACGACGACGAGCGTCCCGATGATGGCCGCGCCGATCGAGAAGCCCTGCCAGAGGTGGAAGACCGACTTCGAGCTGGTCGTCGCCCCGGGCGAGGCCCCGAAGCGCGGCACCGTGCAGCCGGCGAGCGCCAGGGCGGCCAGGGGGAGGATGAGCAGCGTGCGCAGGCGTCCCCGACGTCGCGGCCGCTCCGGTCCTCCCTGGGGGGGCAGGGCGGAGGGTTCCACGCCCAGAGACCTTAGTCAGTTTTTACGGTCGTCCCGTTTCGCCCGGCGGCCGAAGCGGCCTCGCGCGCGGCGTGGGCGAAGACCCCGCGCGACATGGTCGAGGTCGCCCGCTGCGCGAGGGTGCTGAAGACCCGCTGGCGCGCCTCGGCGATTCCCGGGTCCTGCGGGGCCGCGAGCCACGCCGTCTCGACGAGGTGGCCGGCCAGGCGTCCCGACGCTTCGCCCGGCTCCTCGATGAGGGCGAGGGCGCGCTCGCAGAGCACGCCCGGGCCCCCGGCCAGTGCGCAGAGCTCTGCGGCCAGGCGCCGCTCGGGCGCCGGGCGCAGGTGAGACGGGTCGCCGTCCCACCACCCCCCGTAGAGGCGCCAGACGTTGCGCACGATGAACTCGGGCTCGTCGTAGTAGGGCTGCAGGTAGGGTCGCGCCGCCAGGTGCGCCGGGGGGCGCACGCTGTGGAGGGCCTCGTCGAGGCGCCCGCCGGCGTTCATCACCGCGAGGGTGGCCTCGACCAGGTGCTCG
>JAKABC010000066.1:5470-8819 GCA_021802025.1 Actinomycetes bacterium | reverse complement strand
TCGCGCTCGCGGGCGTCGCCGACCGCCCGCTCGAGCAAGGCCACCTGCTCGCGCGCCCCACGCAGGCTCTCCTCGGCGAGGGCGCCCGAGACCTCGCCGTGGGCCTCGAGCGCGGCCTGGGCCGCCTCGAGGGCCGCGCGGGCGTCGCCGGCCCGCGTGCGCAGCGCGTCGAGCTCGGTCTCCCCCTCGGCCAGCGCGGCCAGGTCCTCGGCCAGGTGGGCGGCGTCGGCCTCGAGGTTGGCGATCACGTTCTCGTCGGCCGAGGCCACCAGGGCCTGGTCGAGCGCCCGGCGCCGCTCGTCGATCACCGAGGTCAGGCCCCGGGCGCGCTCGGCCAGGCTGCGCACCGTGGCGAGCGAGGTCGCCAGGCTCTCCTCACGGCGCGAGCCCATCTCGGCGGCCGTGGCGGTCGCCTGCGCGTCGAGGGCGACGAGCTCGGCGCGCAGCTCACGCTCGCGCTGGGCCGACGTCGCAAGGGCGGCGTCGAGCTCGCCGAGGCGACGGCCGTAGCGCGCGAGGCGCGCGGCGAAGAGCGTGGCGCGCGCCGCGCGCAGCTCGGCCTCGACCCCGGCGACGGTGCGCGCGGAGGCGGCCTGGCGCTCGAGGGGGCGCATCTGGCGGCGCACTTCACGCACGAGGTCGCCCAGGCGCTCGAGGTTCTCCTGGGTCGCGGCGAGGCGCCGCTCGGAGCGCTCCTTGCGTCGACGGTGCTTCAAGACCCCGGCCGCCTCCTCGATCACCGCGCGGCGGTTCTCGGGGTTCGACGAGAGTATCGAGTCGAGCTGGCCCTGGCCGATGATCATGTGCTGCTGGCGTCCCACCCCGGAGTCGCCGAGGAGCTCTTGGACGTCGAGCAGGCGACAGGTGGTGCCGTTGATCGCGTACTCCGACTCCCCGTTGCGAAAGAGGGTGCGCGAGACGGTCACCTCGGCGCCGTCGATGGGCAGTCGGCCGGTGGAGTTATCGAGGGTGAGCGCGACCTCGGCCCGCCCGAGCGCCGCGCGCTGGGCCGTGCCGGCGAAGATGACGTCGTCCATGCGCGAGCTGCGCAGCAGTCGCGTGCTCTGGGCGCCCAGCACCCAGGCCACCGCGTCGACGACGTTGGACTTGCCCGAGCCGTTGGGACCGACCACGGCGGTGACCCCCGGCTCGAACTCGAGCGTCGTGGTGTCGGCGAAGGACTTGAACCCCCGCATGGTCAGCCGCTTCAAGAACACGGCTGAACGCTACCAACCGCGACCACGGCCCCCCGGGCCTGACTAGGACTGGCAGCGCGGGCAGAAGAACGTCGCGCGACCGTGGAAGCTCACGCGCTCGATCGGCCCCCGGCACTGCCCGCAGGCCTGCCCCTCGCGGGCGTAGACCTGGTGGAACTGCTGGTAGGTGCCGGGGCGGCCCTCGGGGTCGACGAACTGCTCGTCGGCGAGCGTCGAGCCGCCGTGCTTGATCGCCTCGGCCAGCACCTCGGTGATCGAGCGGTGGAGCCGGCGGATCTCGATCGTCGAGAGCGACTCGCTCGGCCGGTCGTAGCGCAGCCCGGCCGCGAAGAGGATCTCGTCGGAGTAGATGTTGCCGATCCCGCACACGATGTCCTGGTCGGTGAGGACGGCCTTCAGGGCCGTCGTGCGGCTGCGCAACACGGCCGCGAAGCGGTCCCAGCCGTACTGGTCCTCCAGGGGGTCGAGGCCGAGGTGGGCGAGTTCGGGGACCCGGGCGCGCCGGGCGAGGCCCTCGCCGCCGACCGAGAGGCGCGCAAACTTAGAGACCTCGAGCGCCTCACCCGGGGCCGGCGGGATCGAGACGAACATCTCGCCGAAGGTCCGCGGGTCGACGAAGCGCAGCTCGCCGCCCGGGCTCAGGGTGAACACGGCGTGGGTGTGCTTGGGCTTGGCGTCCTTGGGGCCCTTCGCGCGCCGCAGCTGGCCGCTCATGCCCAGGTGCACCACGAGGTTCGTCTGGTTGTCGAGGGCGAAGACGAGGTACTTGCCCAGGCGCTCGGCGCTGCGCACGCTGCGCCCCTCGATGAGCGAGCGGAACTCCTTGGCCGACTTGTGCCGGCGCACCACCCGGCCGTTGGTGACGCTCGCCGCCTTGATCTTCTTGCCCACGAGGTCGCGGGCGAGCACCGCGCGGACCGTCTCGACCTCGGGCAGCTCAGGCATCGCGGACCTCGAGCGCGCGGCGGGCCGCGGCCACCTCGGCCGCCTTCTTCGAGCGACCCTCGCCCCGGGCGAGCTCGCGCCCGTCGAGCTCGACGCGCGCGACGAAGCGCGCGTCGTGGGCCGGCCCCGCGACGTCGACCACGTAGCGCGGCGTGCCCCGACCACTCGACTCGGCCCACTGGCGCAGCTGGGTCTTGGGGTCGACGACCCCGGCCGGCTCGCGGGCCGCCGCGGCCAGCGCTCCGCCGAGGGTCTCTTCGACGAAGGCCCGCGCCGCCGCGAAACCCCGCTCGAGGTAGAGGGCGGCGACGAGCGCCTCGAAGGCGTCGGCGAGCAGGCTCGGGCGCTCGGGGCCCCGCTCCTTGGCGACCCCGCGCCCGACGCGCAGGATCGTCCCGAGGCCGAGCTCGCGCGCGGCGCGCGCGAGCGACCCTTCGTTGACCACGCGGCTGCGCACCAACGAGCCCGTCCCCTCGTTGAGGGCCGGGTAGTCGGTGACGATCAGGTCGGCGACGACCAGGTCGACCACCGCGTCACCGAGGAACTCGAGTCGCTCGTTGGACTCGACGCCGTTCTCCGCGGCGTAGCTCGAGTGCGTGAGGGCCGTGGCGAGCAGCGGGCTGGAGGTGTCCAGCCCCACCCGTGCGGCGAGAGCGTCGATCCCTCGAGCCAAGCGGTCGGCCTAGGCCAGGTGCAGCTTGGCGGCCACGTAGTCGACGGCGTCGTTGACCGTGCGCAGACCCTCTAGGTCGGCGTCGTCGATGTGGAAGCCCGCGACGTAGTCGTCGAGGCGCTCCTCGAGCGCCTCGACCAACTCGATCAGGGCCAGCGAGTCGGCGCCGAGGTCGGCGAAGGGCGCCGCGTCACTGATGTCGGCCGGGCTCTTCTCGAGGATCTCGGCCAGCTGGCCTCGCACCAGCGTGGCGACGGCGGCTCGGTCCAACGGGGTGGCGGGATCAGCGCTCATCGGGCCTCCTTGACCGGTCCCACACTAGCCACGGACGACGCGCCGAGGCGGCTTTATCCGCCCTCACCAGGTCGAAAGACGGAGCGTAGGCTGTTGACGACCCCGGACGAGACCATCTCGTGCGCGACGCGCAGCGCGTTCATGACGGCCGTTGAGTCGCTCGAGCCGTGGCTGATCACACAGACCCCCTTCAGCCCGAGCAGCGGCGCGCCGCGCTGGT
>JAKABC010000066.1:0-5460 GCA_021802025.1 Actinomycetes bacterium | reverse complement strand
GAAGAGCCCGACGAAGGGTCCGAGGTGGGGCGCGAGCGCCCGTCCGGCCCCTCGGGTCTCGTCGTCGGTGTCGACGAGACGAAGCAGCGAGCCCAGCACGAAGCGCAGCGTCCCCTCCATGGTCTTAAGCGCCACGTTGCCGGTGAAGCCGTCGGTCACCACCACCTCGACCGGCGAGGGCACGAGGTCGCGGCCCTCGACGTTGCCCACGAAGGTGAGCCCGGGGGTCGAGGCCAGCAGCTCGTGGGTGGCCTTGACGAGGGGCGTCCCCTTGGTCGGCTCCTCGCCGATCGAGAGCAGCCCGACCCGCGGCGAGGGGGTCGCGAAGTACGCCGCGTGGAAGGCCGCGGCCATCTGGGCGAACTGGACGAGCATCTCGGGGGTGCACTCGGAGTTGGCGCCCGAGTCGACGAGCACCATCGGGGTCGTGCCCGGGCGCGGGATGGGCGTGGCGATGCACGGGCGCACCACGCCCGGGATCCGGCCCATCCTCAACAGGGCCGCGGCCATCGTGGCCCCGGTGTTGCCGGCCGAGACCATCGCCGCGGCCGCGCCGTCGCGCACGAGCTCGGCGGCGCGCACCAGCGAGGAGTCCTTCTTCGTGCGCACGCTGGCGCCGGGGTCGTCGTCCATGGCGATGACCTCAGTGCAGGCCACGACCGGCAGGCCGCGCGGGTCACCGAGCAGCTCGGGCACGCCCACGAGCGTGACCTCGATCCCCAGCTCGTCGACGGCGCGGCGCGCGCCCGCGACGATCTCTCCGGGGGCGAAGTCCCCGCCCATCGCGTCCAGGGCGATGGGCAGGCTCAACTCAGTCGACCTCGACGGCGACGCGCCCCTTGTACCAGCCGCAGTTCGGGCAGACCACGTGGGGGGTCTTGGCGGTGGCGCACTGCGGGCAGACGCTGCGGGCCGGACGTCCCAGGCGCCAGTTGGCGGCGCGGCGCGAGCGCGAGCGGGCTTTGCTGGTCTTTCGCTTGGGGACGGCCATGGTCGGTCTCTTTCACCTGGGGAGCCGCCCGGGCCTAGCCGGGGTCGGCGAAACGGAGTCCGTCCAGTGTAGCCCACCGCGGATCGCGCGGCGCCGAGCAGTCGCACGTCGCCTCGTTGCGGTCGATCCCGCACTGGGGGCAGAGCCCCCGGCAGTCCTCACGGCACAGCGGGGCGAGCGGCAGGTCGAGCAGGATCGCGTCGTGGGCGAGGGGGGCCAGGTCGACCACGTCGCCCTCGATGAGGTAGGTCTCCTCGTCGCCCGCCTCGCGCCGCTCGACGAAGCGCTCGTCGACCGCGACGCTAGAGAGCCCCAGCACCGGCGCCGAGCAGCGCCGGCAGATCCCGTGCCAGGGGGCCTCGACGCGCCCGTGGGCGCGCAGCCCCCCGACGTAGCTCTGCAGGGCCACCGCCACGTGGACCAGGGCCTCGGGGAAGACGTCGGTCTCGGCCGGCCCGCGCGGGGCGAACTCGTGGGGCTCGTCGAAGGGGGCCTCGAAGTCCACCCGGCGCACCGAGGGGACGTCGCGCAGCAGCGTGGCCACCGGGACGAGGTAGGGCGAGCCCACTAGAACGCGTCCTGGTCGAAGAACGAGTCGTCACCCCCGCCCGAGGGTGCGCTCGGCTCGGGGGCCGGGGCCAGCACGTCGTCGAGGAGCGCCTCGGCGCCCGCCACCGAGGCCGGCGCGACCTGGGCGCTCAGGCGCTCGCGGCCCGAGTGGGCCGTCTTCATCAGCCGCTCGAGCACGATCTCGAACCCGCCGAGCTTGGCGTCGATGAAGTCCTCGGCCTGGTTGATGAGCTGGCGGGCCTCGGCCCGGGCGTCGGCCACGATCTGGTCGGCCTTGAGTCGGCTCTGGCGCACGATCTCGGTGCGGTCCACCATCCGGGCCGCCTCGGCGCGGACCTGGTCCATGAGCTGCTGGGCCTTGGCCATCTCGGCGGCCATGAGCTCCTCGCGGTCGCGCAGCGCCCAGCGCGCCTCGCGGATCTCCTCGGGCAGGACGCGCAGAGCGTCCTCCAGGCGCCCGAGCACCTCGTCGCGCGGGATGAGGGCCGAGTTCGACAGGGGCATCTGCTTGGCCGCGGCGATCAGCTCGATCACCTCGCGCAGCTCGGTCTCGAGGTCGCGGGCCGGTCGGGCGCGGTCCTCGGCGAAGGGGACCTCCTCGGTGTAGGGGTCGTAGGTCACGGGGCCTCCGGGTAGCGCTCGCGCAGCCGCTTGGCGACCGGCTCGGGCACGAAGGCGGTGACGTCACCGCCGAAGCGCGCCACCTCGCGCAAGAGGCGCGAGGCGATGAACGAGTAGTGCGAGCTCGAGGGCAGAAAGAGGGTCTCCACCCCCGAGAGGGAGCGGTTCATCTGGGCCATCTGCAGCTCGTTCTCGAAGTCCGACACGGCCCGCAGGCCCTTGACGATCGCCGTGGCGTCCACGTCACGGGCCACGTTCACGAGCAGCGTCGAGATCGAGACGATGCGCACGTTGGGAAGGTGCGCCACCGACTCGGCGATCATGTCGCGGCGCTCCTCGAGGGTGAACAGCGGCTCGGACTTCTGGGGGTTGCGGATGGCCGCGACGACGACCTCGTCGAAGATCGGCGAGGCGCGCTCGACGATCTCGAGGTGGCCGTTGTGGAAGGGGTCGAACGACCCCGGGATCAGCCCGACGGTCACGAGAGGTCCCCCGAAGTGGGTTCGAGCATCGTCACGAGCGTAGTGCCGTAGCGCTTCTCTTTCGTGACCCTCCAGCCCGGCGGCGGGGCCATGAACCGGTCGTTCTCGACCATCACGCGCCCGGCGCCGACCCCCTCGAGCAGGCCCGCGAGGTCGAGCGGGCCGTAGGGCGGGTCCGCCAGGACCAGGTCGAGCCCGGCCGGGGGGCTCCAGCGCGGCAGGAGGGCCTGGACGAACTCGGCCCGCCCGGCCAGGGCGAGCGGGGCGAGGTTCTCCTCGGCCGCCGCGAGACAGGCCCTATCGGCGTCGACGAAGTAGACGAGCTGCGCCCCGCGGCTCAGGGCCTCGATGCCCATCGCGCCCGAGCCGCAGTAGAGGTCGGCCACCACGAGCCCGTGCAGGCCGCCGCGGCTCTCGAGCATCGAGAAGATCGCCTCGCGGGCGTAGTCGGTCGTGGGGCGCACCGAACGGGGCAGCTTCGCCCGTAACGGGCGGCCGCGCGCCGTGCCGCCGATCACCCGCACGCCGCCAGGCTACGTGCTAGGAGCGGTGCAGGTACGACTCGTCGTCGGCCTCCACGAAGAGCCGCACCTCGGCCAGGGCCGCCTCGAGGGCGCTCCCGCCGGCCTCGACGAGCCCCGCGGCCTCGGCCCGGGCCGCCTCGACGAGGTCGGCGTCGCGCACCAGGCTCGCCAGGCGCAGGTCGCTGCGCCCGCGCTGGCGCGCGCCGAGCAGGGTCCCCTCGCCGCGCAGCTCGAGGTCGCGCGCCGCCAGGGCGAAGCCGTCGTTCGAGGCGACGAGGGCCTCGAGGCGCTCGGTGGCCTCCGCGCTGGGCGCCGCACCCAGCAGGTAGCACCAGCTCGGCCACTCCGAGCGACCGACCCGCCCGCGCAGCTGGTGGAGCTGGGCCAGCCCGAAGCGCCACGCGTCCTCGATCACCACGACCGTCGCCTCGGGCACGTCGACCCCGACCTCGATCACCACGGTCGCGACGAGGACGTCGAGCGCGCCCGCGCGCAGCGCGCCCATGGCCTCTTCCTTCTCGGCCCCGGACATCTGGCCGTGGACCAGCCCGACGGAGAGCCCCTTGAGCGGGCCCGCGGCCAGACGGTCGCGCTCGGCCACGGCGCTCGCCGCGTCGAGCTTCTCGGACTCCTCGACGAGCGGGCAGACGACGAAGGCCCGTCGACCGGCCGCCGCCTCCTCGCGCACCCGGGCCCAGGCGGCGTCGGGGTCGTCGCGCAGCCAGTGGGTCTCGACCGGTCGGCGCCCGACGGGCAGCTCGTCGAGCACCGACTGGTCGAGGTCGCCAAAGACCGTGAGGGCGGCCGTGCGCGGGATGGGGGTGGCCGTCATGACGAGCAGGTCCGGGTCGCGCCCCTCGAGGGAGCGCTCGCGCGCCGCCTCGATGAGGGCCGCGCGCTGGGCCACCCCGAAGCGGTGCTGCTCGTCGACCACGACGAGCCCCAGGGCGAAGAAGCGCACCGTCGGCTCGAAGAGGGCGTGGGTGCCCACCACGACGTCGATCGCGCCCTCGGCCAGCGCCTCGAGCACGCCGCGACGCTCGCGCGCGCCGGCGCGCCCGGTGAGCAGTCCCACCCGTAGGGCCCGTCGGCCCCCGAGGACCGTGGGGTCGTCGACCTCGAGGCCCGCCAGGTCCGCGCGCAGCGACGCCGCGTGCTGCTCGGCCAGCACCTCGGTCGGAGCCACGAGCGCGCTCTGGCGCCCGCCCTCGCGCGCGCAGAGCACCGCGAGCAGCGCGACGGTGGTCTTGCCCGCGCCGACGTCGCCCTGGAGGAGCCGGTGCATGGGCCGCGGGGTCGCCAGGTCCGCGAGGATCTCCAGCGTGGCGCGACGCTGGGCGCCGGTGAGGGCGAAGCGATGGCCCGCGATGAAGCGGCCCACGAGGCTCGTCCCGCCCTCGAGGTCGCCGCGCAGATCGGGGTGGGCGACGCCGGCGGCGGCGCGCTCGAGACGGCGGCGTCGCTCGAGGCTCGCGACCTGGAGCCGCCAGAGCTCGTCGAAGGCGAGGCGCCGGCGCGCCGGCGCGGTCGCGGGGAGCGTCTCGGGCCGGTGGATCCCCCAGTACGCGGCGGTACGCTCGATGAGCCCGAGCGCCTCGCGCCGCGCGGCGCTGAGCGGGTCGGCCAGGGGCCCGGCCCGGCGCAGCGACTGGTCCACCAGCTCGGCGATCTCCCAGCTCGCCAGCGCCTCGGCGCCCGAGGGGTAGACCGCGACGACCCGGCCGATCCGCTCGGGGTCGCGCGCGCGCCCGGTGGGCTCGAGGACGACCTCGACGGTCGGGTTGGTCATCTGGCGCCGGCCCCGGTACTCCCCGAGCGCGCCGAAGAAGAGGGCCCCCACGCCCACGCGAAGCTGGCGCTCGCGCCAGGGCTGGTTGAAGAAGACGACGTCGAGGGCGCTCGCCCCCTCCCCCACGCTCACCTCGACCATCGAGCGGCCCTGGCGGGTGCGCCGGGCGCGGGTGCCCACCACCTCGCCGTAGACGGCGGCCGCCTCGCCCAGGGCCAGCTCGGCCAGGTCGACGCGCCGGGTGAGGTCGACGTAGCGGCGCGGGAACCACGAGAGCAGGTCGAGCACCGAGTCGATCCCCATCTCGGCGAGCGCCGCGCGCCGTTTCTCGCCCACCCCGCGCAGCCGCTCGATCCCGATCGCGGCCAGCTCGACCAGCGTGCGCCCGGGCGCGTCGCTCACTCGAGGCCGACGTAGTACGGGTAGAGCGGCTGGCCCCCGTGGTGGACCTCGACGGCGAGGTGGGGGAACTCCTCGGCCAGG